>CAYRTF010000071.1:0-7566 GCA_964427165.1 uncultured Actinomycetota bacterium
GCTTGGTTCTTTCAAATTTTTCCTTAGCCATACCTTATCCTTTCTTTGATGGTATATTTTTTATATATCTAAACAGCAATGCTGCTTCCTTTATAACGATTGATGATCTCGTCCGCAACATTTGCGGGCATGGGCTCATATTTTGCAAATTGCATACTGAACGTAGCTCTTCCCTGTGTCTTCGAACGCAGGTCCGTTGCATATCCAAACATTTCTGATAGGGGTACTTCTGCTTTTATTATTCTGTTTTTATTCCTTAGATTCACAGAAGACACTTTTCCCCTTCTTGCATTAAGGTCCCCGATGACTTCTCCCATATAATCATCCGAAACCACTACTTCTACTTCCATTACAGGTTCCAGCAGTATTGGATGGGTTTTTTTCATCGCATCCCTGAAAGCCTTTGAAGCTGCTATCCTGAAGGCCATCTCGGAAGAATCCACTTCATGATATGAGCCATCCAGCAGAACCGCCTTTATATCCACAACAGGATAACCTGCGACTTCACCAGTTGCCATTGCTTCTTCAATACCGTCCTCAATAGACTTTATATATTCCCTGGGTATTGCACCACCCTTTGTCTTGTCCTCAAATTCGTAACCCTTTCCGTATTCATTGGGCTCAAATTTTACTACAACATGACCGTACTGGCCCCTTCCGCCGCTTTGCCTGATATACTTTCCTTCTATCTGGGCTTCCTTCGTTATGGTCTCCCGGTAGGATACCTGTGGTTTCCCTACATTCGCATCCACCCCGAATTCCCTCATGAGCCTGTCAACTATTATTTCCAGATGAAGCTCGCCCATTCCGGATATTATGGTCTGGCCGGTCTCACTATCAGTTTCGACTCTAAATGTCGGGTCCTCCTCGGTAAGTCTTGATAGGGATTTTCCAAGTTTTTCCTGATCTTCCTTAGTTTTTGGTTCGATAGCTATGGCCAGTACCGGCTCAGGAAATGTTATTGTCTCATATCTTATCGGCTGCCTTATATCGCTTATGGTATCACCCGTATGGACATTCTTGAGACCGACAATAGCTACGATATCACCAGAATAGGATTCCTTTAGCTCCTCCCTGGTATTCGCATGCATTTCCAGCAACTTTCCTATCCTGCTTTTCTTTCCAGAATTAGCATTAAGTACCTGCATGCCGCTTGAAAGAGTGCCTGAATAGATCCTGACATAACTTAATCTGCCCACAAAGGGGTCGGACATTATCTTAAATACCAGACCTGAGAAAGGCTCCTCATCATCTGCCGCCCTGGTAGCTTCCCTGTCAGTGTCGGGATTGATACCTATTGGTGCTGAAATCTCCAGGGGTGAGGGAAGGTAATCCACTACTGCATCCAGCAGAGGCTGGACTCCTTTATTCTTAAAAGCAGAACCACAAAAAACCGGGACACCTTCTACGTTTATGGTTATGTCCCTTATCGCCTTCTTTAGCTCCTGTTCGCTTATCGGTTCATTCTCTACGTATTTATTCAGGATCGAATCATTGTAATTGGCAATATTCTCAATAAGTTCCTGCCTGTATTTATCAGCAGCAGCCTTTAGCTCTTCAGGTATGTCTTCATATTCAAATTTTATACCCATCTCATCTTTATATATAATGGCCCTCATGCTTACGAGGTCTATAATACCTTCAAACTTATCCTCTTTTCCTATGGGTATCTGAAGGGGCATCGGGTTTGCATTAAGCCTGTTCTTGATCATATCCAATACATAGAAAAAGTCTGCCCCGCTGCGGTCCATCTTATTTACAAAGGCAATACACGGCACATTATATTTAACTGCCTGCCTCCATACTGTCTCTGACTGAGGCTCAACGCCGCCAACGGCACAAAAAACAGCTATCATCCCATCAAGTACCCTGAGCGATCTTTCAACCTCTACAGTAAAATCAACATGACCGGGTGTATCTATAACATTGATCCTATGGTCCTTCCAGAAAGCAGTCGTAGCTGCAGAGGTGATGGTTATGCCTCTCTCCTGTTCCTGTATCATCCAGTCCATAACAGCAGCACCATCGTGGACCTCGCCGATCTTGTAGGTCTTTCCTGTATAATACAGGATCCTTTCGGTCGTAGTGGTCTTACCAGCATCTATATGTGCCGTTATCCCAATATTTCTTGTATTTTTCAGTGATACTTGTCTTGACATTCCCGGGCCATCCAAATAATTACAATAATCTTGATCTATTTACCATCTATAATGAGCAAAAGCCTTATTGGCATCAGCCATTTTATGCAGGTCCTCTTTTTTCTTGACACTGCTTCCGGTATTGCTTGCTCCATCCAGTATCTCGGAAGCAAGTCTTTCTCTCATCGTTCTTTCTTTCCTATTCCTTGCAAAACCTACTATCCACCTGACAGCAAGTGTATTTGCTCTATTAGAAGATACCTCTATTGGAACCTGGTATGTCGCACCTCCGACTCTTCTGGCTTTTACTTCCAGCAGGGGCCTGACATTATCCATGCATTTATCCAATATCTCAAGAGGATTTTCTTTAGTTTTTTCCTCTAAGAGCTTAAGGCTCCCATAAACAATATGTTCAGCCGTACTTTTTTTACCTTTTAACAAAATCTTTTTGATCATATATGCGACCAGCTTACTTTTATAAACCGGATCCACGATAACCGCTCTCTTTGGAGGCTTACCTTTCCTTGCCATTCGATCTCCTTCAAAATAAAAAATTACTTAGGTTTTTTAGCTCCGTAACGTGATCTTCCCGATCTTCTGTCGTCAACACCTGCGGCATCAAGAGCACCGCGGATGACTTTATACCTTACACCCGGAAGATCCTTTACCCTTCCGCCCCTGACAAGAACGATCGAGTGCTCCTGCAGATTATGCCCGATACCGGGTATATACGCAGTAACTTCCTGTCCATTAGTCAATCTTACCCTTGCTACCTTTCTCAAAGCCGAATTAGGCTTTTTAGGAGTAGTGGTATACACCCTTATGCATACTCCGCGGCGCAATGGATTTTCCTGCAGGGCAGGGGTTTTCTTCTTCTTGACTAATTTCTTTCTACCTTTTCTTACTAGTTGATTGATAGTAGGCATACAAACTTACCTTTACTATTATTTATTATTAATATTCTTTGATAAAAAACTGTTTAAAACTTAAATTCTCTTTTGAGACACGAAAAGTGAATTTATCACTTAAGGTATAAAATGTCAATAAAAAATGTGCTTAAATCCTACATTTTGAACCCTGTTTCCAACCACTTTTTTATCCCTATATATTTATCTCTATCCCCTTTAGATCATCCTCTTCAGATTCCTGCAGGATCTCTATCTCATCTTTGTCTTCTTCCTTGTATCCGGGATAAGAAAGTTCATGATCTTTTAACCTGTTCATGCCCGTCCCTGCAGGTATTGCCTTACCTATTATTACATTTTCCTTCAGTCCGTGAAGGCTGTCTATTTTATTCTCAAGAGCAGCATCTGTAAGCACCCTTGTAGTCTCCTGGAATGAAGCTGCAGACAGGAAGCTGTCTGTTGCAAGAGATGCCTTTGTGATACCCATTAGATTCTGGGTCGCTGTGGCCGGCTGCTTCATATTTGATATAAGGTCATTGTTCTTCCTGTTGAAATCCAGCCTGTCGACAAGTTGTCCGGGCAGGAAATCCGCATCTCCAGGATCTATAATAGTAACCTTTTTAAGCATCTGCCTCACAATGACCTCAATATGTTTGTCATTGATATCAACACCCTGTGATTTGTATACATTCTGGACCTCTTTTACAAGATATTGCTGACAATCCTTTACGCCGCTTATCCTCAAAATATCATGTGGGTTCCTGGGGCCCTCTGTTATCTGGTCGCCAGCATTTATTTTATCTCCATTTTTGATATTAAGTTTGGCCCTTGTAGGAATCTGATAGGCTTTTTCCTGTTTGCCGTCCTTGCTCCTTATCGTTATCATCCTGAACCTGGTATCAATATCCTGGATCTCTACTTTTCCGGAGATCTCAGCCACAAATGAGTGCTCCTTTGGTTTTCTTGCTTCAAAGAGCTCGACTACCCTTGGCAGACCGCTTGTTATATCAATACCCTCAAAAGTCTTTTCATGCTTATGAACATGAGTCTTTCTTTTTGCAGTCATTATCAGTTTGGCAAAAGTCTCGCCCGCAGCTACTTTTATATTCTTATTGATCTGGAGCATTTCCCCCTTGGGGATTATAACATCTACCACATCGCCTCTTTCCATCTTTACCTGGAAAACAAGCTTATGTGGTATCTGTTCAATATTGATCTCCATGATCTCATTGGTATCCTTCTCTGTAAAATCTTTCTTCTTCAGGCCCAGGTCGCCAAGGAGATCTTTTTTAAACACCAAAGTACCTTCAACAGGCGACTTGATCGACCTCTGGATAACTGTTGATGCAACACCTCCTGTATGGAATGTACGCATGGTAAGCTGCGTCCCCGGTTCACCGATGGACTGCGCAGCGATCGTACCGACTGCCTCGCCTATCTCAACCAGTTTTCCTGAAGCCAGATCACGTCCATAGCATTTCTGGCAGATACCTGAATCAGCCTCACAGTTCATCACTGATCTTACCCTGACATTTTCAATATTTGCATGGATGAATTTCTGTAGATGCTTATTGGTTATCTCTTCTCCAGCCTCTATTATTACTTTCTTGGAAGTAGGGTTCTTGACACCTTCCATGGATATCCTGCCTATAAGATTTGTATTGGGCTCTCCTTCAAGTGTCAGCACATAAAGGTAGACCCCTTCCTCTGTTTTGCAATCATCAATAGTTACCATAGTGTCCTGGGCAACATCCACCAGCCTTCTGGTAAGATAACCGGAGTCAGCTGTCCGGAGTGCTGTGTCTGCAAGTCCCTGTCTGGCACCATGGGTAGAAATAAAGTACTCAAGTACATCCAGTCCTTCCCTGAAATTGGATTTTATGGGACTATCGATAATATCCCCGCGTGCATTTGCCACAAGACCTCTCATGCCTGCGAGCTGCCTTAGCTGCTTGATATTCCCACGGGCGCCTGAAGTAGCCATCATATATACTGAATTGAATTTATCAAAATTCTTTTCCATGGCATTGGCCACATCTTCATTGGCCTGTGACCATGTCTGTATGGTCCTTTGATGTCTTTCAAAATCCGTAATGAGCCCCTGCTTGAAGTAGCCCTCGATCTGTTCGATCTTATCTTCTACCTTTTTAAGCATCTCGGATTTTTCATCAGGTATTTTGATATCATCCACGCCTATTGTAAGGCCTGATCTTGTAGCATATTTAAATCCGGCAGCCTTTATGGCGTCCAGTATCTTGATTATCTGCGACTGTGGGAACTTTCCAATACACTCTGCAATAATTCCGATCAGCTCTTTCTTTGATACCTCTTTGTTTACAAATCTATATTCTTCAGGAAGAGCCTGATTGAATATGAGTCTTCCTACAGTGGTCCTTATTATTTTATCGGTCATTTTTACTTTAACAGGAGTATGCAGCGATATTATTTTATAATTATATGCAAGCAGCGCATCCTCACTAGTATTATAAAACCTCACTTCGCCTTCTATTTTCTCTCTTTCAGAAGTCAGGTAATAGACCCCCAGGACCATATCCTGCGAAGGGATCACTACAGGTTCCCCGCTTGCAGGGGAAAGTATATTATTAGCAGAAAGCATAAGTATCATCGCTTCTGCTTTTGCTTCATTAGAAAGAGGGACATGAACTGCCATCTGGTCACCGTCGAAATCCGCATTAAACGGCGGACAGACCATCGGGTGTATCTGTATGGCTTTACCCTCTATTAGTATCGGCATAAAAGCCTGTATGCCAAGCCTGTGAAGCGTCGGGGCCCTGTTTAACAGGACCGGGTGATTCCTGATGACATCTTCAAGTATGTCCCAGACCTCGCCGCTTGTCTTATCGACCATAGTCTTGGCACTTTTTATATTCTGGGCATATCCTTCATCAACAAGTCTTTTCATCACAAATGGCTTAAAAAGTTCAAGCGCTATCTTCTTGGGAAGTCCACACTGGCCAAGTGTAAGATTAGGATTGACCACGATTACAGATCTTCCGGAGTAATCGACTCTCTTACCTAAAAGGTTCTGTCTGAACCGTCCCTGTTTTCCTTTCAGCATATCACTAAGGGATTTCAATGGCCGGTTCCCGGCTCCAACGACAGCGCGTCCCCTTCTTCCATTATCAAAGAGTGCGTCAACCGCTTCCTGAAGCATCCTTTTTTCATTATTTATTATTATTTCAGGTGCATCGAGTTCCAGCAGCTTTTTCAGACGGTTATTCCTATTGATAACCCTCCTGTACAAATCATTCAGGTCAGATGTTGCGAATCTCCCGCCATCAAGCTGTACCATTGGCCTAAGATCAGGCGGTATTACCGGCAATACTTCAAGTATCATATAATCCGGTTTATTATTGGACCCGATAAATGAAGATATTATTTTGAGTCTCTTTATGCTTCTGCTTCTTTTCTGACCCTTGGATTTCTTTATGATTCCTTTGAGCTCTTCAGTTTCTTTTTCGCAATCTATATTGCTTAGAAGTTCCCTTATTGCTTCAGCTCCCATATCACCGCTAAAATATCCGCCATATATCTCTGACATCTTTTTGAACAGGGCTTCATCGGAGACAAGCATCTTCTCTTCAATGTTTGAGAAGAATGTTGTGGATCTCTTTATTAATTCGATTTCCTCTAAATAGATATCCTCTTCCTCTTCAAGCATTTTTTCAGTTTCTTTTATCAATTTGGTCTTTTCTGCCCTGGTCTTTAGCAGGGACATATCCTGCCGCTCTTCCAGTTCATCCCCGGCCCCGCTGGTTTTGCCATCTTTACCAACGGCCCCACTATCCATGCCCCCGGTTTTATCTTCTTTGTCCTTAATCACATCATCTGCAATACCTTTTTTATCTTTTTCGCCATCCTTTATATCCACTTCAGGGTAATTTTCTTTCTTGCCCTCTTCATTCAAGCCGGGGTCTTCTTCATCTATTACTTCTATTGTCTCGATTATCTCGTCCTGACTGGCATGTATCTCTTTTATTCTTAATTCGTGAAGTTCCTTAGCTCTTTTTAGAGCTTTTTCCTGGATCTGTTTTAATTCTTCGTCCTCAACTTTTATTTTTTCCTTATTAACATTTGTAATAATATAAGAGTCAAAATAAAGAACTTTCTCAAGATCCTTTGGACTTAGGTCCAGTATATATCCCATACGGGAAGGTACGCCCTTAAAAAACCATATATGCGATACCGGGCAGGCAAGCTCTATATGGCCCATTCGTTCTCTCCTGACGTTTGACCGGGTTACTTCTACCCCGCACCTCTCACATATAATGCCCTTGAACCTGACCCTTTTATACTTACCACAGTAACATTCCCAATCCTTGGTAGGCCCAAAGATCCTCTCACAGAACAATCCATCCTTTTCAGGCTTCAGGGTCCTGTAATTGATCGTTTCAGGTTTCTTGACCTCGCCGTTGGACCAGGATCTTATTTTCTCTTGAGATGCCAAGCCGATCCTTATCGCATTAAAATCACTAACATCTAAATTAATCACCATACAATCA
>CAYRTF010000072.1:0-7531 GCA_964427165.1 uncultured Actinomycetota bacterium
GGTAGAAGGCGGCAAACTGGGTGCCGGCGCTTATGATGATACTGGTTTTCTGGTGATCATAGATAAATCAGGAGCATTTAATGCGGAAAAAAGGAATGAAAGTAAAAATAACGAAGAGGAAAATAAAATAAAATCAGTTCTTGAAAACAGCGGTCTCCCTTCTGACCCGCTTACCATAGGCATATCAAAGGTCATAAAAACCAAAATTGAGAATAATTCAACTCCCGGTGCCAGCATTGAAGAGATAGACGATATGCTGATCAAAATATTGGAAGATATAGAAGAAGAGGAGAAACTATTAAATAGCTTAAAAGACGCTTCAGATGATGACATGGGTGATGACAAGGAAGATATTGGATCATTGTTGGACCTGCCTTCCTATATCGAACAGGCCCTGGCGGATGACGGAATGCTTGCGGAGCAAAAGATAATAGATCTAAAAAAAGATCTCGGCAAGGCAAGCTCTGAAAAGCAATACCTGGAAAAAGAAATACAGGCATATAAAGATTATGAAGAACAGGGGTATATAATCACTAATACACAAACTCTGTCTGATATGGAAACAAGACTTGATGTCATCAATAATGAGATAAGTAATCTTGAAGCAGAACTCCAGCAGCACAATGGCAGCCTGAAAGAAGTACCGGATGAAGGAAATACCGATAGTCAGGGAACTGAGGATATCCCTACTGACGGCGAGACTCAGGATGACCTGACTGATGAGGAAGAAACTGATGAAACAGCGGAAAGTATAATTATTTTAAATGGATCGATGAATATCCCGGACGCTGCCCCTCAAAATATGTTAATGACCATCGATCTTGAGACAGGTACAGTCACAGGAATATTTTATCTCAGAGTTGATAATGAAGGTATAAAGCTAGAGATGGATCTTCCGATCTCAGGGAGTATTGATCTAGAGACAAGAGCTATCGTTGCTGAAATCGGTGAGATCACAATAAATGGCACATTAAGTGCAGACGGCAATACTGCAAGCGGGACCTCTTCTGAAGATGGCGGGTCCTGGAGTGTTTCAAGGTAAATATGCCTGGAACAATAATATTTTCATCCGGACCAATGATCCCTGTTGTGACATTTATTCAATCCTTCAATGTATATTTCTCTGATCCTTTCTGAAAACTCCGGGGACCTATTCCTGGGACCAGTTAAAAAAGTTGATTAGCAAATTCTATCAGCTCAAAACTCTTCAGCAATCTCTGCTCAGGAGTCATCTTTGTCAGCATTTTTATATATTCTCTATGATTTAGGTTTTCCTTTAATTGCATAACTATATTCTAGTATATTTTTTATTAACATTTCCTCCAAAGTATATCTCTATGAAATCGATCTACTCTATATATTTTTTAGAAAAGTGATGGCCCTGATCTATTGGAGCCGATGACCGGACTTGAACCAGCAACCTGCTCATTACGAATGAGCTGCTCTACCATTTGAGCTACATCGGCATATGTGGGTTAGTGCTCTCATTCTGAAATTGAAAAACCTTAAGGATCCCCGCTTTTGTTTATAAAAAATCTGGACCAAATGCTTCCCTTTTAAGAAGTCTTCTTATTCTTCTATTTATTAGAAGGGCCGTCACTACCACTTTTATTTGTCTTATCTTTATTCTTCTTTTTTATTTCAGCCTTTGTTCTTCCTCTGGCTTCTGCCCTGGTTCTACTCTTTAAGGCACTTGTCCTTTTCCTGGCTGACCTGCCTGTATCCTGGTCCTTTACATTTTGAGGATCTCCATTTCCGGTGCCCTCCCCGCCTTCGGTTTTATCAGCCATCTCCTGCATCTTTACATAATCCATGCTGGGTTCGCCAAACTCATCAAGTTCGACTCTTTCTTTTGTCACCTCTACCTCGGCATAAGGTATGGACTTTCTTATATGATTCTCAAAATATACGACAAGAGACTCTTTCAGGGGTTCATAACCGCAGACTACCCCGCATCCATGGCATGATTTTACCTTTATGCCCCTCTCGGGTGCATTATCAACAAAGTCCTGATATGACTCATGCTCATATTTCAAACAGCACATAAGCCTCCCGCATATCCCTGAGATCTTAAGCGGATTGAGTGGAAGATTTTGGTCCTTTGCCATTTTAATAGATATAGATTCAAAGTCAGTAAGAAAACTCTTGCAGCAGAGATTTCTGCCGCAGGGCCCCAGTCCTCCTATTATCTTGGCTTCATCCCTTACACCTATCTGCCGGAGTTCTATCCTTATTTTAAAATGGGAAGCAAGTTCTTTGACCATCTCTCTGAAATCGACCCTCTTCTCAGCAGTGAAGAAAAATATCATCTTGCTTTTATCAAACATCACATGGACATCCACAAGCTTCATGCTGAGCCCGTGTTTTTTTGTCATTTCACTGAATTTGCTATATCCTTCTTTTTCCCTGGTCCTGTTTAGCTCGTCTACAGAAAGGTCATAATAAGTGGCTTTTCTGACTATTTTATTTAAGGGAGCGGTTATATCCTGCTCTTTTATTTCTACCGTGGGGACAGCGACTTCACCGATCTCAAGGGCATCCTCTATATGGCAGATAACTCTGTCGCTTACTTCAACTTTTATCCCTGCAGGATCAAAATAATGGATATTATCATTTTTTTTAAAACTAATTCCGATTATAAAAGCCATCCGGACTCACCTCTCAAGTATCAATCCGTCAACATTCAAGAAAATATTATCAAGAGCCAGTTCCGGATTTATCGAATATCCGAGATATGCCCTGTTTCCTTCTATTGCTTCAAGCAATTTGATGATCTCCCTGATCCTGACATTGCTGATCTTATTATTAATAAAAGAATAGTTGTTTTTAAAATTCAAATTTTCCTGACCCGCACCGAGCCTTACAGTAATGATATCTTCAAGCCAGGCTGATATTATATCAAAAACCCTGCTTATCCCCAACTTTTTAAATTTTGCCAGTTTCCTCTTATGTTTGGATTTTAAAATAGACTGGTATTTCTTAAGATCATTTTTGTCATAGTCACTATTATCTATCCTTTCCAGCTCCATTTCCAGTGAAGAGCGTACTCCTGCTTCCATCTTCCTGAGTATTTCAAGGACCCTTAGTGATAGATCAAGTGTATCATGGTTCATTTTCTTATCTACCAGAATGCTTTTAAGGCCTTCATCCAGGTATTTTTCAAGTATTTTAAATTCCGCCTGCTTATGTCTACCGTCTTCAAACTTAAAATTCCATGAATACATGAGACACCTGGATATTATTGTCGGAAGCATGGCTGATATATCTTCTGAAAGTAAAATAAATACAGATCTTTCATCCGGAGGGTCCTCAAGTGTCTTAAGCAGCCTATTGGCAGCCTCCTTATTCATCAGTTCCGCTTCCCTGATTATACATATCTTCTTGCCCGGACCATAGGCACTCATACTCATAAATCTCTGAAGGACGGTGATCTCTTCTGTACGCAAAATATTTCCTTCAGGCTCCACCACCAATATATTGGAATTGACACCTTTTATGATCCCCCGGCATACTTCACAATTGCCGCATCCACCCTCTATGCAGTTTATGGAAGCCGCAAATGAGAGTGCCAGCTTATACAATTGATCTGAGCTGTTTCCAGAAAAAAGATAGGCATGTGAGATACTGTCCGTTTCCACCATTGCAGAAAGAAGCTTGACATTAGATTGGTTTATACTGTCATCTATTAGAAATTCCAGTTCATCAAAAAGCCTCATAGTTTATCCAGTTCCCTGTCTACTCTTTCTTTGATCTGGCCGAATATTTTCTTAATATCCTGTTTGCCGTCGATGAGCACTATGCGGTCGCTGTATTTTCGTGAAAGCTCAAGGTATCCTCCATATATGCTCTGCTTGAATTTATCTTTTTCACTCTCTATCCTATCCCTGCTCTTTGAGGCTCCTGAAAGCCTTTCTTTACCGCCGTCGACATCCACTGACAGCAGAAAGGTCAGGTCGGGGATGATCCCGTCAGTTGCCCAGAGGCTGAGTTCCATGATCTTCTCCACACCCAGTCCCCTGGCTATTCCCTGATACACAATGGTCGAATCAAAAAACCTGTCACATATTATTATTTTCCCCCTGCCAAGAGCCGGACCGATGACTTTTGAGACAAGCTCCGCACGGGAAGCTTCGAAAAGAAAGGTCTCTGCCTTATGAGACATACCTGCATTTTCCCGGTCCAGCAGCATCTGCCTTATCTTATCCCCCAGGGCTGTTCCTCCGGGCTCTATCGCCATTATCACCTCAAGACCTTTTTTCTTCAAATAATCGCTTAGCAGCGCTATCTGGGTAGTTTTGCCCGAGCCATCCAGTCCCTCAAATGTTATAAAGAGTCCCTTCATAATAATCTTTCACGGTCCCTGACACTATTAACTTTTTTTATTCTTAAGATGTTGATTTGCCTGGTACATAAATGCCTCCAGACGCGTCTCTGTGGTACCCTGCTCCAGTCCGTCAAAAGCAAGATTGAGCCACGGGATGCGGTAGTCTTCCTTGATGCTCTTCGATATCGCACTTACAATATTTCCAGGTATGCATGTAAAGGGAAGTACATTTATTATTCCATTGGCCCCATTATTTATCCATTCCACTGATTTGCCCACTGAAAGGGCAGCCTCGCCAAACCACTTTATTATATATGGTTCTGCATTTTCCCAGACCTGGTATATATCATTTTCTTTTTCCTCTCTTAAGAATCCCCTGAGGGGTTTCCCCAGCTTTTGGCGGCTGTGAATAAGGTAGCGGTTCATCATCCTGTTTGACACATAAAACCTGACACCGCCAATAAGACCGCCCAGGATCTCGCCAAAGCTCTCAGTTGTCTTTGTAAGCTCCGAGCCATTACCATTGGGTGAGAAATACTTGATAAGCTTATAATATAAGTCAGTCTGTTTTGTTATTATATCGATCTTTCTTGTAGCAGTAGTGTGATCGGGCCATTCACCGATGGTAGGTATTTCCACTTCCCCTCCAAGGGCCTCTACGCTCCTTATTATCTCATTATTGCTATAAGGGTGATTCCTGACAAATATCTCACCCACTATCCCTATAAGGGGTTTCTCTTTCCTATCTGCCGGAACAGCCTCAAACTCAATTCGTGCATCAGCAAGGATCAGGGCCAGTCTGTCAAGCATTCCCTTCAATGGATCATTCTCAACTGTGAGACATACCTTTTCCACATACTTTTCATATATCTTTTCTGTAAGGCCACTTTCCCTTTCATAGGGCCTGATCTGCCTGAGGGCCTTATTGAGGTAATCGACTGTATTAATTCCAAAGATACCTTTTATGAGAAGCTCAAAACCTCTCCTGCCCTGCATATCATATTCTTTATAAAACTGGCTGTTCTCCGGAGCGCCGGGAGCGATTATAGGGACATCGTGATAGCCGAGTTCGCGTATTATTATTTTCTGCATCTTATTATATTGGCCGAAACGGCAGGGTCCATTGGTCTGGGGCATCAGAAATGCGGCCTTTTTAGGGTCAGTGTTCTTAAGGGTTTTTATTATATCCCCGGTTGTTATGATAAAAGGATAGCATTCCTTTCCAAGAGTATACCTGCGCCCCCATTTAAGTGTCTCATCATCAGAGTAAAGCATCTCAGCCTTGATCCCCGCAGAGCGGAAAGCATGCTTTAATACCACTGCGGAATCACTCATAAAGGGTATATATATGGTCCTCCCCTGGCTCTTTTTAAATGTAGCCTCAGGAAAGACGGGTCCCTTCCCATTATCTCCGCCATACGGGAGTCCCTCACTTATGAAGCCGCCCTGCAGGAGGCTGTCCTGTCCTTTGGCTCCACCGGCCGCTGTTTCTCCGGCCGCTATGCCGCTGCCGCTTAATTCACCAGTCATTCCCTGCTCCCCGGCGGTGCCTCTATCCTGGGCTGCTTTAGACTGGGCCACTTCATCCTTTTCTTTATCTTTTATATTCTTAAGGGAATCTACAAATGCTTCGCACCTCGTGATCACACCGGCACCAGCAGAGTGTTCGTCTACTTCAAGCTTTAAAAACGGCCTGTCCATTGCCCTTTCAAAATACTGGAGTATAAAGGAATCCGGACCACATCCGAAATTCGTTATATATACAGGGTAAAGTCTCGGATCCTTTTTGATTATCTCTGCCGCGCTCAGTATCCTGTCCCCAAATTCCCAGTAAAGGTTGGGCCAGTCATCTGAAAGATCAACATTACCCACCGGCAGGAAATCAAGAGGCAATACTTTTAAGCCAAGTCCTCTTAGTTTCTTTGGCACATCCATGCTGATAGCACTGTCGCAACTATTATATGAACGGCTTGAAACGACTATGGCGGTCTCGTCTTTTCCCAGATCCGATAGTATTTTACCGCCCAATGCCTTTATGTTTGAGTAGAAATCACTCTGGGCCTTATATGCTTTCTTTGTGGCCGCTCTTATGTCCTTGATGTTTTTTCCGAGGTCCCTGCCAAGCCCTGCAAGCTGCTTTTCCTGTGCATATTCTTTAAATGAGAAATTAATGATAGGTACAAGCATCTTCACATCACCAAGGTCCATTGCAGCCTTGACTATTGACCATGTGCCCTGTATAAACGGACATGGATAGCTTCCCGTCCTGTCTCCCTTGATATTGTTCTTTTTTGTCGGCATATCCCTTGTTGTCGGCAGGAAGATATAGTCGACACCCTTATCAAGCAGATTTTTGACATGTCCCATAGTAGCTTTCATCGGGAAACATGTCTCCGCAATCGAAAGCTGCACACCATCATTTATGATCTTTTTATTGGTCTTATCAGACAGGATAAGATCAAATCCAAGCTCTGTAAAAAATGCCTTCCAGAAAGGGTAGAACTCAAAAGTAAGCATGGCATAAGGCATCCCTATCTTCTTGATATCCGTATCCTTGCCATTGCCGCCAGGACCGGTTGCTGCCGGATTATATGAATTCATCAGCAGTTCTTCCCTCATTTCAAAATAATCCGGGGCCATGCTGGTTTTTTCACTGCTTTTTTCATATCTTTCACACCTGCCGCCGTAAAATAGCGGAGGACGTCCGGTAATTGATATTTTCTTTATCTCGCAATTATTGGGACACTTTTTACATTCAAATGAACTTTGAGAATACTGTATATGGGGTATCTCATCAAATCCCCTGAAATCAGTCAGGATTTTCTTTGCTCTGGTCTCCTGCATTGCCCGGATAGCGGCGCCTATGGCACCGGTGACCTCATGGTTTGGCGGCACTATTATCTGGCTTGAAGTATATTTTTCAAAAGCTGCCACTACTGAGCGGTTGTATGCAACCGCACCCTGGAAAAAAATCTTATTTCCTATTTTCTTCCTACCCACTACACGGTTTATATAATTTGCCACTATTGAATATGCCAGCCCTCCGAGAAGGTCCTCTATTTTGGCACCTTTCTGGTAATGAGAGTAGACATTCGTCTCCATGAATACTGTGCACCGCTCACCAAGGTTTAAAGGGTTTTTTGAATTAAGGGCGATGTCCCCGAAATCTTCTATCTTTATGTCAAATCTTTCTGATTGTTCTTCCAG
>CAYRTF010000073.1:0-6090 GCA_964427165.1 uncultured Actinomycetota bacterium
TTAACTTTTAACTGTTTATAGACTGGTGATCCAGAAGCAAATTCCTATAAATTTACAGGTGGCGGCTTTATTATAGAGCATTCTGGGAAAAGGCTGGTAGTAGACCCATATCTAAGCGATGTAGTGGAAAAGACTATAGGCTGGACCAGGATGGTACCGGTGCCGGTAAAGCTGAAAGAACTTAAGCCTGATATCGTATTCTGTACTCATGACCATATAGACCACCTGGACCCGATAGCAGTGCCTGAAATAGCAAAGCATTATCCTTCCTGTATTATTTCCGGCCCCACCAGCGTTGTAAATAAGCTAAGGGATATGGGAATCGATCCTGGCAGGATAAAAAAGCTGAATAAGGGCATGAATGAAATTGTAGGGGTATTTAAGCTTAGAGCTACCCCGGCAGACCATAGTGATGAATATTCGGTAGGTATTATTGTAGAAACGGAAAGTAAAAAGATATATATAAGCGGGGATTCCAGGTACTATAAGGAGCTTGCTGGTGAAGTTATAGAGACGGGGGGGAAGGATATAGACCTGGCCCTTATCTGTATTAATGGAAATTACAATAATATGAATATCGATGAAGCAGTAGATGTGATAAAGGAAATAAATCCTGAAGTGGCTTCCCCAATGCACTATGGCCTATTTGAGGAGAATACAGCTGATCCAACAATCTTTGTGAGAAAATGCAGTAAGGAAGGGATAAGGGTATTTTTATTTGAAACCGGGATACCGGTAACACTAGATACGATATTATTAAAAAAAGATAAATAAATGAGTCTTGACCCCATACTAAATGTGGAGTATACTCCGAAATAGTTATACTAATTAGGAGTAAGTTCCGAAATGGAATATATAAAAAGATTACTGGATATACAACTTCCCAGGGGTCAGTCTGCATTTTTATGGGGACCAA
Source organism: uncultured Actinomycetota bacterium (assembly GCA_964427165.1). GTDB lineage: Bacteria > Actinomycetota > Humimicrobiia > Humimicrobiales > Humimicrobiaceae > M55B120. The sequence continues at coordinate 917 of CAYRTF010000073.1, forward strand.
GAAAGACGGGAAAATCCCTATATCTAAAAAAAAGATTTGCTGATAGCCTGGTATTTGATTTCTTAAAAACCGATCTATTTATTGAAATATCCAGGAATCCCGGATTATTAAGAGAAAGGATCCTGGCACAGAGTAAAAAGATACTTGAAAAACCTATAATACTTGACGAGGTCCAAAAAGTACCACAGGTCCTTGATGAGGTTCACTGGATGATAGAGAACAAGGGGCTTCAGTTCATACTTTGCGGTTCAAGTGCCAGGAAGCTGAAAAGGGGACATGGGAACCTATTGGGAGGACGAGCATGGCGATACGAGATGTTCCCGCTGGTAACAGTAGAGTTGAAAAATGTAGATCTTTTGCTTTCGCTAAACCACGGGATGATACCGGCACATTATCTTCAGGATTACCAGGGTTGCATACGGACTTTAAAAGCCTATGTGCAGGATTATTTAAAGGAGGAGGTATTCGATGAGGGTCTTACAAGGAGCATCCCTGCCTTCTCAAGGTTCTTTGAATCATTTGGATATTCTCACGGGGAACTTACCAATTATTCCAATATCGCCCGTGATTGCGGAATAGACTCAAAAACAGTAAAAGAATACTACCAGATTCTTATTGATACATTAGTTGCTGTAAGGATAGACCCCTATAAAAAGATACAGTCAAGGAATGTGATAACCAGAGCTCCAAAATATTATCTTTTTGATGTAGGAGTTGCCAATTACTTAAGGAAACAAAAAATAGAAATTGAAAAGGGAAAAGAATTCGGAAAGGCTCTTGAGCACTTTATCCTTATGGAGCTATTGGCTTATAGGTCTTATGCTGAAAGGGAATTTAATATAAATTTCTGGCGGACAAAAACGGGTCTGGAAGTCGATTTCATACTTGCAGATGGTGAAGTAGCTATTGAAGTAAAGGGCACGAACCGTATCGATATAAGAGATTTTAAATCCCTACTAGCTTTCTCAGAAGAGTATTCTACTAAAAGGTCTATCATAGTCTGCAATGAGAAAGAAAAGAGATTGCATGGCAGGACAGAGGTCCTTCCCTGGGATGCTTTTTTGAAGCAGCTATGGGATGGAAGCATATTATAGAAAGCTTGCATTATTAAATAATTGAAACAAGGGTTTTTATTATTTTCAAAGATGTTACCAGGTCGACAAAAGAATAGTTTAAGGAAAATACTGCAGACCTAAATATCTATTTAGAGAAATGCAAGGAACTCGGCATAAAGACCTTTTTGTTTGAAATAGGGGGCGCTATTAAACTAGATACCATAATCCCTAAATAGCCGGTTGCTGTATATCTTTAAGCTTAGCAGCAAAATTTATCTAATTGGTCCGATAAAAAATTCTTATTTAGCAGAATTATCTAGATCATATTTCTTGATTATATTAACAGTCCTTTTTGCCATATCAGATATCCTAACTTTGCCAAAACCATCTACTCCGGACTTTAAAGTATCATTTAAAGGTTTGGTCCATTTTCCGGGAAGGGAATTTACCCCCAGGATCATTCCTATTATTGAACCTGACGTGGCGGCATTACAATCAGTATCCATTGCCCCAAGAACGGTAATCCCTATTGTCTTTTCGAGATCAAGTTCCCCATATATTAGTCCAATACACACAATCATGGCATTTGGTATCACATGAGCCCAATGATGCATATTATTTTCATCATAAGCTAAGTGGATCTTTTTAATAGCTTCTTTCCAACTAACACCATCTTTTTTCCACTGTATTACTTTTTTTATTGCTTCAGTCATCCTGGAATGTAGCGGGATCTGCGATAGCCCGCAGGATATAATAGCAAAAATATCATCAGTAACAGCAGAAGCCGATAACATTGCTGCTATGAACATCTCTCCATATATTCCATTTTTAGAATGTGATATACATGCATCTCTCCAGGCAAATTCAGCTGCCAATTCAGGATTTCCAGGATTCAGATACCCAAAGAAGTCAGCTCTTATCTGGGCACCGATCCATTCCCTATAAGGATTTTGAAATACTCCCGAATCCGGAGGAAAGATAGAATTTACAATATTTATATAGGCAACCCTTTCAGCAGTACAGGTATGGAGGATAGGAAGGTTCATAAGCCAGCATTCCCCTACATCATAAGAATTGAAATCATATCCATATTCTTCTATGAGCTTAAGATTTAGCAGGGTATAATTTATATCATCATCTTCTGGCATGCAATCTATATTATTGATCCAATTTTTTAATTTTGACCCATATGGGCCCGGACTATCTTGAACATCATAAATCTTTCTTAGGCTAGCAGAAATATTAGAAGACAGATAGTTCCTTATAGGATAATTACCAGTATTCATTAGGAAATCTGTAATTCTTTTTATATTCCAACCTTCTATTGGTTGACCCAGCAGGCATCCGGCGCATCGCCCCAGCCAGGCACCATAGATCTTGTCGTGTAACTTGTCAGTACTGATCTGGCCACTCTGCTTTATAATAAAATTATTTTCCGGCTTTTGCTCCTTGATTTGATCAAGCCCGGAAGGCTCAATATATTTGAAATCTTTTACAAGTGGCAGACTATTTATTTTATTGAATATTTCTATTGCTTCAGAATGTTTGACTGGATCATTATCGGGAAGAGAAATGATGTCTTCTATGTGAGTTTTAAGGCTGGAGATATCTTTTCCTTCGTCCTCAGCCTGGAGTACTTCTATATCCAATCCATTTTCCGGTCTAAGCCATTTTTGCTTTTTTAACAATTTTTTCTTCCATTCTATAAAGTTTTGCTTACGGTCTTCTTTTTTGAGGCCCTGTAATCTTGTTATATTTATTATGCGGTTCCACCTGATACCAGTAAGCCACAGATGAAATATCATCGGACCTTTCGAAAAGTTCTCCATTATGGGCTCCAATTTGCTGGAGGGTTACCTTCAGTCTTTTCGAAAATCTTATAGGGTCAGGGATATGCCAACGGTAAAGACTATGCATAGCTGCCCCAGATTTTTCACCCTCAATATACGAGCAATACGGATAACCAATAAAAGGTGTAGAATAGGTACCTACATTTTTATCATCATAAGGTCCCTGGGGGACAAAGCACCAGGCACCTCCTACATAGTCTTCCAGGCCTGTACCGCATATGGTGGGATATTTCCTATCTTCATCTATAAAAAACTTCATTTCCCCTTCTCCCCACCAGTATTTATTATGGGAATTAAGGGCAATATATGTCCCTACATAGTGGCCTTTCCCTTTTATTTTATCTACTATTATATAGTCTTCTTTTTTTATAGTAGGATTTTGACGATTCCAGAAAGCATGGAAGTACCCACAGTCTTTTCCTATTTCAGTAAGACAATAATTTATCTGGTAGAAGAAGTGGGGATTGTCGTACTGACCCTGGTTCTCCACTGTGATCTTTGCCATTTTTTTAAAGGGCATAGGGAAAAAACAGTTAAAGCCACCATAGGGATTTACCACTATAGGAAGAGAATTAACCAATGCTCTCCTGGCAAAGCCATTACAAAAAAAATCTCCCAGGGGTACTTCTACTGATGGATCTTTCTCGTCATCCCAATACATCCTAAGCACAATGTCTCTCAAGGTATTTTTATCAACTACTTTTTTATCTTCATATATCCTATCCCATGTGGTAACCCATATACTTTGTATGATCGCAGGCCCTTTTATGGAAGCTAGTGTATATATTTTGCCTGCTTCAAATGGTGTTAATGCCGGTCTTCCTTTTCTGGATTTGCCTAGAAGGGGATGGATTGCCATACCTCCATATCCTGGTTTGCCCTCTGGGTTTTCCGCCGATATGGACCTTGTCCTGCCATCTTTTATTTGAGAGATACTGTATGGGAATGTATCCATTTTTACCCTCTAGAGTTTTTCTATTTTCAATATTAAATATAGTATTTTACTCTTTCGAACGGCTATCCCAGGGATAAAGCCACCCATGCTCCCATGCTTCTTTCTTTAAGGCTTCAAGAGTGCCGCTATCAAGCTCCGGTCCATCAGACACAGCAATATTTGCTTTTACATGCCTGGGGTTTCTCATACCGGTTATAACTGAGGTAACAGCAGGATGAGACAAGCAAAACTTAAGTGCGAGGCTGGCAAGAGTGGGATACTCATCATTTGTAAGTCTTTCTATTGCATCAAGTCGGGCTTCTGCCTCTTTTAGTCTTTCTTCTGTAAGAAAGTTAGCCCTCCAGTCTCCCTCATTCCACTTGTGTCCGGATCTGATCTTACCTCCAAGGAGTCCCTCAAAGAGAGGTACCCTTACTATTATACCGGTATTTGTATCAAGGGCAGCCGGAAATAGCTTATCAGTGGCCTGCTGGTCGAATACATTATATATTACCTGTACCGAATCAATTTTTCCCGACTCTGTTATCCTTACTGCACTATAGGGCTCCCAGTCTTCAGCTGATACTCCTATGGCTTTTAACTTGCCGTCTTTTTTTAATTTAAGCATAGCTTTATACCAGCCGGATTCCTCTGTATAGTGGTCCCTCCAGGTATGTATCTGCTGTATGTCTATATAATCGGTACCCAGCCTTTTAAGTGAGTTTTCTGTGCACTTTATTATCCAGTCGTAGGGGAAAGCCTCGTCTGCCGGTATTGATGGATCATCTTTGGGGGATATCTTTGTAGCTATTACTACCTTATCCCTTACATTTTTTAAGGCTTCTCCTATTAGCTCTTCGCTTCTACCCTTGCCGTATGCCATAGCGGTATCAAAAAATGTCACACCGTTTTCATAGGCAAGCCTTAGGCTTTCCATATCAGCTTTATCATCAGCTGCTCCCCAGTGGCCGCCTATGGCCCAGCAGCCATAACCAAGTTCGCTTACCTTTATGCCTGGTTTTTTAAAGGTTCGGTAATGCAATATTGTCCCTCCTCAATATTTATTATCATTTTTAAAAAATTCCGGATAGAACCTTGCCAGATTATCCCTGGTTATTACCTGGGAATAGCTTACGAAATCTGCCGGTACGGGATTACCTTCCAGATAATCAATTGCATAGGGGATAAGTATGCTTCCGTATAGTTCAGGGAATGTGCATATAACTGCCTTGTAAGGACTATTTTCCCTTGCCAGTTCTTCCAGGTCATCCTTTGAGCCAGTAGTGCTGCAGATAACGGCATTATTTTCCCTATCTGAGTCACCAAGTGCCATTG
>CAYRTF010000073.1:6100-7513 GCA_964427165.1 uncultured Actinomycetota bacterium
CCATTGATGCCCCTATAGTGAAAGAATTTACTGCCCCGGCTATAAGGATATCTTTGTGGCCGGGATTGGCATCAAGCCATTCCAGCATTATCTTTTTTGATTCTTCAATTGAAGCAGATGGTATCTTTAGTATATGGCAATTATTCTCTTTAAGCTTTATGAAGGATTTTAGGCCATCGAAAGTGCCCTTCCTTCTATTTCTTACGCTTCTACCCGGTTCAAGATAATCAATATATATAAAACTTATGTTTTTTGAATGCCAATCGTGTTTGTTTGCATAATTTCCCAGCCATTCACCTGCAATAAATCCCAGCTTGTAATCGTCCACATGAAAGAAGGGAAAGTTCTTGCAGTAAATGTCTACGGCACAGGCAGGTACTCTGGCCTGCTCCAGCATTACGGATATCTCATCATTGAGATCTTCATAGGACTGGGCATTAATAAAAAAGTCTATATTTCCATTTTTATATTCCTCTATCACAGTCTTTGCATTTGCCATAGCCTTATCCCTATCACCCATATTATCAAGTATTATACATTCACAGCCTATAGCAGAAGCAGTTTCTTTCATGCCCTGCTCCACCAGGTCATGGTACCACCATTCGCTCTTTTTAAAAGTGCCATATGCAATATTATATTTGTACCTGGTGGGCCGGATAACAGGTCTCCAGTCTTCAGCCCTTATCTTTCCAACTCTGTTGGACATAAAATCAACAATATTGTACTTCTTGCTATCCGATATTTCCTTTTGTGCCCTGTCAGCCGTTTCTATAAAAGTAGAGATCTCAATATCATAGGTCTTATCGGGTTTATGCTTTATAAATGTTCCTATGCTTTTATCACGGGAAATAATACCATTCTGCTTTAATTCATTTAATGCTTTTCTTATTGTCACCCTGGAGACATCTAATAATTCAGATAATCTATTTTCATTGGGAAGCTTGTCTCCCACCTTTAGCTTATCATTATTTATCTTCCTGAGAATATAGATATATACCTGGTAATAATAGGGGACTTTACTATATTTATTTACACTAAAATCCTTAAATACCCTACTTTTTATATTGTCAGTATTTATTTCCTCTTTATTCATCATATATATCCGGTTTCCATAAAGTTAATAATATTATTAAATCATTGTATTTATGTTATTACAATAAACAATTTTTTCTTGCATTCTGTAAAAGACTGCTATATAATCAAAAAAAATATATATATTATATTTTATATAAATATAAATCAGAGGCAATAAATAATTTTTAAAAGTATTATTTTTGGGAAAGGAGGGGATACCACAACAAATCATAAGACAAGAATACTAAGGAGGTGGATATGGAAAAATTGTGAGATTTGCAAGGCCAATATCTTAGACAGCATTGCCCGAACAAATCTCGGTAAGATTTTATTAAAATG
>CAYRTF010000074.1:0-826 GCA_964427165.1 uncultured Actinomycetota bacterium
TAACTACACCTTTTGTTGAAGCTTCTTTCGCAAATGATTTTAAAATTTCAGAAAAAGTCAGCAAATGGGCCGGTTTTGCAGAATCTGATAAAGATTACAAAGAACTCAGGGATGAAGTGATAGAAGATAAAATAAAAAAGTATGAAGATACTTATTGATACAAACATTTTTCTTGATGTTATTTTAGCCATACAGCCTTATTATGAGGACAGTGCTAAAGTCTGGTCGCTTGTTTCGGAAAAGAAGATGACAGGATTTATATCTGCTATTTCAATAAATAATCTTCATTATATCCTTTTAAAGCAAAAAGACCTGAAGTCAGTAGGAGAATTGATCGACCAACTTTTAATTGAATTTGATGTGGTCCCGCTGACCGGGCAAGTAATCCGGGAAGCAAGAAAGATAGAGGAAAAAGACTTTGAGGATATGATTCAATTTGTTTCTGCCAGGAGATCAAGCTGCGATTATATAGTGACCCGGAATGTAAAAGATTTTCCAAAAAAAGAGATTATCCCAATAGAACCGGTAAACTTTTTAAAAACAATAAAGAGGACCTCAGGATAGTTCGTTATTTCAATATTAATACAGAACAGGCGAAGCCCGATCCAATCTATTCAATTTGTTGCATAATATATGTATATGCCACTAAATTAAAAATGCCAGGGGAATAAAACCTGGAGGCAGCCTCTATTTGAGCATAATGGGACCTAACATACATCTGTTTGATCCTAAAAGGAGGGAAGTCATAACCTAATGTGAGTTTCCAGTAGCCCATACAGAAGGATAGATCATCCAGTCAATCATTAAAATCAGGATGATCATAAAG
>CAYRTF010000074.1:836-7453 GCA_964427165.1 uncultured Actinomycetota bacterium
AGCTTGTATCGGGATTTGAGGATAAAATCAGAGTGAGGACTTCGTTTAGGTCAAACTGATATTGTTTTTCAAGTGGTGGGCGATACTGGATTTGAACCAGTGACCTCTGCGATGTCAACGCAGCGCTCTAACCAACTGAGCTAATCGCCCCCGGTGTATGAATTTTATCAGAGTCGACTAAAAAATTAAATTTGTTTTTCTTCCTGAACCAATAAACTGCAGTAGCTTATTTTATCCATATAATCAATTTTTAATATTTTTTTAAAAGAAAATAAGTATAATAAGTTAGTAATCAAATTAAAGAGGTCACGAGGATTGATTTAACGGGATAATTCCGTAAAATTTTTATTATATTGGGAGGGGAAAATTGAACACAAAAGATCAACTTACAATTGGCTATGCACCTACGCGACGTACCGTATTTTCAAGGGAAGATGCGCTGAAGTATAAGACACTTACCCTGGAGAAGATAAAATCTCTTGGATATAAAACAGTAGATATCGAAGATATAAATGAAGATGGTCTGCTGGTAGAGGAAAAAGATATTGATGCAGCTATAAAAAAGTTTACTCATGGAGGGGCAGACTGTAAAATATAGCCACCATGCAATTTTGGTACCGAAGACATAGTGGCCCGAGTGGCTTCTAAAATGGGCCTGCCATTTTTACTATGGGGACCAAGGGATGAGGCACCCCAACCAGATGGCTCAAGACTGAGGGACAGCCAATGCGGCCTCTTTGCTACTTCAAAGATACTTCAGAGATACTCCGTACCTTATAGCTATATTATAAATAGCCGGATCGATGATCCAGTATTTACCCGGGGCATAAATAACTTCGCTGCTGCAGCAAATGTGGTAAAGGTATTTAAAAATATGCGTATCGGCCAGATAGGCACAAGACCCGGAGCCTTTTGGTCCGTAATCGCAAACGAAGGCGAGCTTTTAGAAAAGTTCGGCATAGAGATAGTCCCCTATAACCTGATAGATGTCATAAACGCCGCAAAAGAGATAAAGGCAGCGGGTCGCGGGGATTATAAAAATACTCTTGACCATATAAGAAAAAACCTAAAAGTCGACATAGATGAAGACAAGCTCGGTAATATTGCGGCACTTAAAGAAGCGATAAAGCAGATAAAGATCAGAGACGGCATAACTTCATTTGCCATCCAGTGCTGGACAGCGCTTGGAGATATAATGGGCATAGTGCCTTGCCTTGCAAGCTCACTTCTCTTTGATGAAGATATTCCTGTGGCCTGTGAGACGGATATACATGGGGCAGTATCGGCTTCTATAGCCCAGGCTGCTACATTCAACTCCTCCAAAGTCATATTTGCAGATGTCACTAACCGCCATCCCTCAGATGATAATAGTGAGCTTCTCTGGCACTGCGGACCATTCCCGCTATCACTTAAAAAAGATGGCGTAGAGGGCAGGGTTGGATGCCACGGAATACTGGATGACGAACCTGCGGGAATATGCGACTTTGAGATAAGAGGCGGAGATATTACCGTAATAAGGTTTGACGGTATTAAGGGAAAATACAGCCTTTTTACCGGTCAGGCAAAGGGAACAGAGGGACCAAAGACTACGGGTACCTATCTCTGGATAAAGACATCCGACTGGACAAAATGGGAAGAAAGACTCATATACGGACCATACATCCACCACGTTGCGGCAGTTCATGGAAAAGTATCGCCTGTGCTCTATGAGGCAGCAAGATACATAGACGGCCTGACACTGGATGCTGTTGAACCGACAGAAGAAGAGATCAAAGGGTGGCTTGCAGGAAAATAGAGTCCTCTAATAATCAGCTACATAGAAATTTGGGATAATTTTTTTGAACTTATCAGCAAGTCCTTTATCCGGATCCTTATCACCAATTATCCGTTTCACATGTGGGGAAGAAGAGAGCCCTCTTTTTACCAAACTCATATATGCCAAGATAATCAAGAATCTTTTTAACAATCTTATAGTCTTCAATAAAAGCTATTATTCTCATCTTTCCCTGGCATATAGGGCATGCCAAGGGATCGACCTCATATATTTTCTGTATAAGCCTTGCCCAGGACCTATTTAATCCTCTGGAACTCTCATCTTATTTTATTTGTGCGTGGTCGGAATAGGGATTTCTGGTTATAAGGCCAGGTATAGTCTTTGTGGTTGGATTGAGGTCAGAAAGCTCCTGCAGGAAAAGGGGAAATATCTTCTTTGAATCACCGGTCCTATACCAGCTTATATGATATGGGACAGTAGTGAATTCCTTGATCTTATTCAGACTGAGCGCACTGGTATGCCCGGGGATATATTCTCCAAGTTCCTTTATTGTAGTCATGGTCGGATGTGTAATTATAAAATCCTCACAAATTCTTTTAAAATTCATTAAATGATACTTTTATTTAGACATTATTACAACATGGAGGGGAAACTATAGATTCATTTATTAGAAGGGCTCGTAAATCTTAACAATAATGATTTCTACCACTGATCTCCATAAAGCTGATAAATGCATTTATTAGGAAAAGAAAATAAAAGTGTTAAAAATGTCTTAAGATTAGTAAAATAGGGTAAGTATATTTTATATTAAAATATTATTTAAATATGTAATTAGATTAATTAGCACACTGGCTTATAAAAGCAACCGGAAACCAGTTCCGGAGAAATAAATTTACATTGATTGTTTTGAGGCCCTTATCTATGAGCAGGTTTGAAAAGATCTATAAAAATGTCCCCCCGGTTCAAAAAGAATGGATAAAAAATTTCAGGGAAATGCATCATTACCACCATCTCAATATTGATGATATAAACTGGAAATACATAAAATGCGGAATAGGGAAAGAAGTGGTGGTGATGCTTCCCGGAAGCATCAGGTCGGCTGAAGTCTGGGCAAAGCTAATATCATATCTTGAGCCAGGGTACAGGATAATATCTCCAACATATCCTGCAATAGAGAGCATGGAAGAGGGAGTAAAGGGTATATGGGGAATACTGGATAAGGAAAAAGCAAAGAGAATAATCCTTATTGGCTCCTCATTTGGCGGATGGCTGGCACAGGTATTTGTCAGAAAACACCCGGGGATGGTAAAAAAATTGATACTATCCAATACTTCCACGCCAGATTCTGTGATGTCCAGGCCCCTTCTTGAATACACAAGGTTTAGCCTGCCGAGATACCCTGAAAAAATATTGAAGCTTATATATAAGAGAAGTTACCTGAAGATACTTTCAGAGGTGGGGGAAGATGAAAAACAGTTCTGGAAGGCGCTTATCACAGAGCTGCTTTACTATTATACTACCAAAGAAGAGATCATTACCATGTTTGGCACCATACGGGACTTTGCAAGGAACTATAGTTTCTCAGTTGATGATCTAAAAAGATGGAGGGGAAAAGTGCTGATAATAGAATCCTCAGATGATATTCATAAGGATGATTCCAGGGATAGGTTAAAAAGTCTTTATCCGCGGGCGAAGATAAAGACATTAAAGGATGCTGGGCATACTGCAGGCTACACTGCTCCCCCCGAATATGTAAGGGCGGTGAAGCTTTTTCTATCAGGTTAGCTGTTTTGACAGAAATGCTATTACCTTTGATACTGCTTGACCAAATATTTAATATAGATAAACGGAAAAATCTATATTAATGAAAAAAAATATTGTATACTTTAATGTCATTTTTAAATAATAAAAATTTATTAATAGGAGTGATCCGAGATGCCAGAGAAAAGTCTAGAAAACATATTATCGAAGAAGGTCCTAAGACTTGAAGCAAGCCCCACCTTTGCCCTGGATGCTAAGGCAAATGAAATAGATGTGGAACTCAAAAAGCAGGGAGATTATATTGTAAGATTTGGTATTGGCCAGCCCGATTTCAATACTCCTGATAATATAAAGGAAGCAGGGAAGAAAGCTATAGATGATAATAAGACCAGATACACCCCCGCAGCCGGTATAGGCGAACTTAAAGAAGCTATAGTAAATAAATTTAAGAAGGATAATAGTCTTGAGTATGAACCTTCAAACATACTTGCAGGCATTGGCGCAAAGCAGGTGCTTGATACGATAATGAGGGCATTTGTAAATCCTGGAGACGGAGTGCTTGTTCCAAAGCCTTACTGGGTAAGCTATACACAGCAAGTTATATTATCCGGGGGTGTTCCCCTTGAAGTAGATTTCAAGGAAGACTTGAAATTGGATACGGACCACCTGAAAAAAGTTATCGCAGATTTTAAAGGTCCCATAAAACTCATAATCATAAACAGCCCAAATAATCCTACCGGTGCAGTCTATTCTAAAGAAGAGCTGGAGGAAATAGCACAGATATGTCTGGAAAATGGGATTTACATCATAGCTGATGAAGTATATGAGAAATTTATTTATGGAGATGCTGCCCACTACAGTATTGCCGGTTTCAGTCAGGACCTAAAAGATATAACCATTACGGTGAATGCAGTATCTAAGACCTATGCCATGACCGGCTGGAGGATAGGATACTGTGCCGCTGATCAGGCCATTATAAAGCAGATGTCAAAAATACAGGGACAGTCACCCTCAAATCCATGTTCGATAGCTCAGTGGGCAGCCATTGAAGCCATGGAGGGAGATCAGGGCAGTGTAGAGCTTATGAGGAATGAATATGAGAAGAGAAGAAATTATGTATACGACAGATTAAAGACTATTAATGGCATAGAATGCAGTCTTCCTGAAGGTGCCTTTTATGCATTTCCCAGGGTCTCAGATCTATACAGTAGCAGGATAAAAAGCTCGGATGATTTCTCAGGAGCACTTCTTGAAGAAGGAAGAGTTGCAGTTGTCCCCGGGTCTGCATTTGGTGATGACAGATATGTAAGGATAAGCTATGCAGCTTCCATGGATAAGATAGTGGATGGAATGAACAGGATAGAGAAGTTCTGTAAGGAGCTTTAAATAAAAGGATTAGTATCGCCGGTCGATTTTAAAAGACAAAATACAGCGGGGATCTCCCTGGCAGATCCTCTTTTTTCCAAATTCAAATTTAATATCCGGGCCGAACTCAGGGGCCCAGACCCCATACTCTGTCTTACAGATCACTCCGCCAACTTTTTCAGAGAGGCGAGTACGGTTTGACCGCTCCATTATCTCGTGCCAGGGGCATCTGGATATCACAAAGTTTATGCGGTCATTGCCAGCATCTTTAGATCTGGATTTCTCTACTTCAAACTCAAAACCGTCCAGCTCAAGTTTTTTGGAAAAACATTTACCAAGGGAATCAATACCCTTATCTACCCCAAACTTCTTTTTTAGAAACCTGGCCTGTATCTTTGGCATGACCTTCCATACTTCCTTATCAAGGTCAAGGGCAGTATCAAAATCAAACTGTTCTTCAGTTTTTACGAACCAGAGACCGTCGACGGTTTTATAGCTTCTATGAAAATACTCTGCTCTGTCTTTATCGGTAAAGTGTGCCATTTATTATTGGACCTCTATTATGTATTGAATTTAATTGCTATAAAAACCACAGTGTTTGAAGAAATGATATATAAAAAACAGTGCTATTTAACTATAGTAATAGTAAATAAAAACAAAATTATTTAAAAGTATTATTTATTTTAGCTATAATATAGTTATTCAATAGTATTACTAAAGAAAAATACGCTATAAGTAGTTATTTTTTAGTCTGCCGTTAAACCACCAGACTTCAGTCTGGTGATGAATAGGCTGTCCAGACATAGTATAACGGGTACAAATGAGATTTAGAAAAAGTATCCATTCAATATACAACACACAATATCATATAGTCTGGACGCCTCGATATCGGAGGAAAATACTTGTAGAGGGTGTTAAAGAATATTTAGAGAAACTTTTTAAAGATATGGATGGAATTGACGAAGATACCGAGGTAAGAAAGGTAAATATACAAAAAGACCATGTTCACATTATTATAGTGATACCACCGAGAGTTTCAGTTGCCAGTGTAATAAAATATATGAAATCACAAAGCGGTAGAAAACTCAAAGAAAGGTTTAAGTTCATGAAAAGAGCGATGTATGGAAGGGGAGGAATATGGTCAAGAGACTACTGTGTATCTACAATAGGACTTAATGAAAAAGCGATCATGGATTATGTAGAATATCAATACAGGGAAGATACAGGGCAATTGAAACTCGAGTTGGGGAGATAATATAAGAAGCCCCCAACTTCAGTTGGGGGTAATTCACTAAAAATCTATTTCAGACCTTAAAGAAGTTTCTTTTGCTTTTCAAGATGTCTATCAATAAGGTCTTTCAAGGTGCGGGATTCAAGGATCTCCATGTTTCGCCTGCCCATTTCTTCCCAGATCTCGTATGTGGCACAGAAACCGGACCTTGGACAAATATCAGGGTTATCAATGCATTCCACCGGATTAAGCGAACCTTCAACAGAAGTTACTATCTCACTTAACTTTATATCTTCAGGGGGTTTCGTAAGAAGATAACCGCCATGCGCCCCTCTTGTGCCCATTATCAAACCAGCTACTTTTAAAGGCAGTATAAGCTGGCTCAGGTATTTCATGGAAATTTCCTGGGACTTAGCTATTTCTTTTAAAAGGGTGGGCCCTTTACCATATTTTAAACCCAATTCCAGCATCATCCTGGTACTATAT
>CAYRTF010000075.1:0-601 GCA_964427165.1 uncultured Actinomycetota bacterium
ATCTTGCTTTCTCTGGTAGCAGTAATCGGGATTTTCGCTTCATTCTCCCTGATAGGCTGTAAAGAGGAAGCAGCAGATGAGACCACAGAAGAGACAGTAGAGGAAGCTGCAGAGGAAACTGTGGAGGAAGCAGAAGAGGTTGGGGAAGAAGCTGAAGAGGAAATGGAAATGACAGATGAGCCAGTAACCATAAATATGTGGGCACTTTCAGGAGCTGAGACAACAATATTTGAAGCAGCTGCAGAAAAATATAGCCAGGAACATCCGAATGTAACTTTCAATGTTACCTCACAGGGATCAGCATATATGAGGTCAAATGGTCCTATTGCTGTAGCTTCTGGGGATCAAGAAGTAGACTTTCTTTGGTTTTGGAGTAACCTGGGTCAAAAAATGGCTGCACGAGGTCTCCTGTTAGACCTTAAAGGATATCATGAAGAATATGGCTGGATTGATAAAATGTCACCTGTTGGAATAAATGCAATGAGTTCTCCAGACGGAGGATTGTATTTCTTCGGTTATGGTCATACGCTTATTCCGCTTATCTGGTATCATAAAGATATGTTTGAAGCTATTGGGGCAGATGTACCAACTACGCTGGAAG
>CAYRTF010000075.1:611-4064 GCA_964427165.1 uncultured Actinomycetota bacterium
AATAGCCAGAGATAGTATTGCAGCTGGTTATCCTGGAATATCGAATACAGCTCAATTCTATGAATGGGATTTTTCTGGGCTTGCCTCTGCTTTTATGACTGAAGAGGAGAAGAGTATTCTAGGATTCTGGTCATTTATGACATGGCAGGAAAGAGCAGAAAATGTTGAGCTATGGAAAAACAGTAAGGGTTTAAGAGATTGTTTTCAATTTATTGCTGATCTCTCCCAAGAGGGCCTTTATGTTGATGAAAACACACTACTAAACTACGGTGAATCACAGACATTGTTTGCAAATAAAGGATCTGTAATGCATTCAGTTGGTAATTGGGCTGCAAGCACCTGGAGCAACTATACTGAAGAAGAAGTAGATGATATAGGCGTTTTTTCTCTTCCTGAAGCAAAAGTAACTGAATATTATGGAAACTCTCTATGCATTCCAACTTATACAGCCGAGAACTCACCAGAAAAAATTCCAGTAATACTCGATTTCTTTGATAGCATGCTAAAGACTGAATATGCACAACTTGTTATTGAACAAAGTCTGGTACCTGGAAGCGTAGTGCTTACTAGTGAAGAAATAGAAGAAGTAGCACATCCATTAAATGTTGATATCATGAATTTAGTTAGGACAGTTGGTACTGAGTCAGCTTTACATTTTGGTTTTACACAACCTCTTGAATTGGCTTTCAATGATATCGGTCAGCAAGTTGCAGATGGTGTAATAACTATTGATGAAGCTATGGAATATATATACAACATAGCTGTAGACGATGTTGATGATCCTGCATGGTAATTAAAAAATGTAGAATCTAAAGATTAAGAAGTAGGCTTATTAATGTTAATGCCCTGGCAGAGTCCAGAGTCATAAGGGACTCTGCCAAAAATAATAAAGAATAGTATTTAAAATGAAAAAAAATAAAATAAATCTTACCAGCGAAGGTGTTCTAAGTTGGATCATGCTAAGTCCTGCAATCATAATTATATCAATGTTTATTATTTTCCCCTCAATTCAGAGCATAGTCCTTTCATTTTTCAAATGGGATGGTTTTACTGATTGGAAATTTGTTGGATTAGATAATTTTATAAAGATGTTTACAAGAGATCCATTTTTCTACCAATCTTTTATAAATACAATTATTTTTCAATTAGGAGCAACATTCGGAACAGTTATAGTTGGTTTCATTCTTGCCGTTTTAATTGATCTAAAAATTAAATTATGGAGAGCTTATAGGGTAATATTTTTTCTCCCATATGTATTAGCACAATTTGCAGTTGCAACTATATTTAGAAATATTTTTATCCCTGATGGATTGGCAAATACTATTCTTGGGAGATTAGGAATGGAGCCCATTCTTTGGTTTGGAATACCCTGGGTTGCAAAGGTTGTTATGATATTGGTTTCAATATGGCAGTACAGTTCATTTCCGATGGTATTCTTTCTTGCTGGAATGCAAAATATAGATGAACAAATATATGAAGCTGCTGAAATAGATGGAGCAACTAAGCTGCAGCGGATTATAAAAATTACCTTACCAATGTTAAAGAATATACTTTCCATAGTTATTATTATGCAATTAATACTTTCATTTAAAGTATTTACTTATGTTTATGTAATGACAGATGGGTTACCAGCTGGCCAAACACATGTCATAGGTACTTTACTTTATAGGTATGCTTTCAGGCTTAGCCAATTTGGTTATTCATCTGTTCTTTCAATTGTGATGCTAATAATAGCAATAATATTTGCCATTATTTATTTAAGGATTTCCGGATACAGTAACCTTTTAAAAAAATAAAATTTTAATTAATTGGAAAATACAATGAGAACAAAAAGAATAAATACAAAAACTTTATTAGGTAATTCCTTACTGCAGCTAGTGTTAATAGTTTGGGCAATTGGTCAAATAATTCCAATACTTTGGCAGATTATTTCCTCATTCAAAACTACATCTGAAATACAGATAGATCTTTTTGCTTTACCAAAATCTTTATATTTGGGAAATTATGATTTTACAAAGCTTGCAGATTTAGGAACACCAATGGGAATCTTTTTCAGAAACAGTATTGTTATTACTATTGGTACCATAGCTATCATGCTTCCCATTGCATATATTGCTGCATATGTGATTGCCAAGTATAAGTTCAAAGGGAAGAATGTTGTACTTTTTATATTAATAATGCTAATTGGAATTCCCCTTCATGCATTAGTTGTTCCAATTTACTACATGATATCCGAGATGAATCTTTTAAATAGATATTTCGGTTTAATACTTCCATATGCTGGGTATTTTTGTCCCTTTGCAATATTGATATTACAGTCATTTTTCAGGGAGTTTCCTGACGAACTTATAGAAGCTGCAAAAATAGATGGTTGCAATAATCTGCAGGCTTTTATTAAAGTTGTATTTCCTATTTCTTTAGGTGCAATCTCTACAATATTAATAATCAATTTTATTCAAGTTTGGAATGAGTTCTTATTAGCATTGGTAATAATGACCAAAACAGAATCAAGGACACTTCCGGTTGGGATTGTTGTCCATCAAGGACAGTGGATTACCGAATGGGGTCCGATTTATGCAACATTGGTAATTGCCATACTTCCCACTATATTAATATATCTGATATTCCATAGAAATATAATAAAGGGTGTTGCTGCTGGAGCTATAAAAGGTTAGTAAATTAATCCCATTTTTTAAAAATTCTAAAAAAATGAAAACATATAATCAAAATTATAAAGAAACGGCTTTTCTTTTGGGAGGCATAGGGACTGGCAATATATCTTTAGGAACAGATGGAAAATTAAGGGATTGGGAAATATTTAACAGTCAAGGTAAAAACAATTGGTTGCCTGGTACTTTCTTTTCAATTTGGGTAAGAACAAAAGGGGAAGAAGCAATAACTAAAATTCTTGGATCAAAGCAGATTCCACCATTCTCATATAATGATAGGGATGTTTTTACATTTGGTAGGACTAACGGGCTTCCACATTTTGATTCCTCTAAACTATACTCAGAATACCCGTTCGTATGGGTAGATTTATTCGATAAAAAAATACCAATTGAGGTAACTCTTGAAGCTTTTACCCCTTTTATACCTTTAAACGCTGATGACTCTGGAATACCTGTGGTATCTCTTAAATATAAAGTAAAGAATATTTCTAAAAAGGATATAGAAGTATCATTAGCGGGTTCATTAGCTAATGCTGTTGGTTTTGATGGGTATGACAGGGTGGGTTGTAGATTAAAAACTATTACTAAAAGAAGCATTAATGATTTTGTTAAAAAAGGAAAACTAAAAGGCATTTTTATGTCTGCAGAAGATATTGACCAACAAGATCTTAAATTTGGAAACATGTATATTGCTACTACAGATGAAAAAGTATCCTATAAATCAGAGTGGCTTGAAGGTGGTTTCTTTGATGGTCTCCAGGAATTCTGGGATGATTTTTCTTTT
>CAYRTF010000075.1:4074-7413 GCA_964427165.1 uncultured Actinomycetota bacterium
ATCAGTCATATAAAAATCGGGAATCCAAAGATTGGTTCCATATGTATATCAAAAAAAATTAAGCCTGGCGAAGAACAACTTTTTGAGTTTCTGATCAGTTGGTATTTTCCTAACCGACCAAATAATTGGGAAGTAGATGAATATTTTAATAAGAGTAGTTTAAAGATAATAAAAAATTATTATTCCACTAAATTTAATTCTTCCATAGATGTAACAGAATATGTCATTGGCGATATAGGAAGACTTGAGAGTGATTCAAGAAAATTCGCTAGAGCCCTTCATTCAAGTACCTTGCCGGATTATGTGATAGATGCTTTATCTTCGAATATAGCAGTTCTTAGAAGCCCTACTTGTTTTAGATTAGAAGACGGTACATTCCTTGGTTGGGAAGGTTCCAGGGATAAGGTAGGCTTCTGTCCAGGCACATGCACCCATGTATGGAATTATGCTCAAACAGTTGCTTTCCTTTTTCCTGAATTGGAGATGACTGCCCGAAAAGTAGAGTTCGGTCTTGAAATAGATAATAAAGGAAAAATGAACTTTAGGACTATTAAACCTTTTGGTAGAAAAATACACCCCAATCCATTCTGGAATGATTTGCCTGCGGCTGCAGATGGACAATTAGGAACTATAATAAGGCTATATAGGGAATGGAAATTATCAGGTGACTCAGAGTTCATTAAAAGCCTATGGCCAAAAGTAAAGTTATCTTTAGAGTATTGTATAAGAGAGTGGGATACTGATGAAGACTATGTGCTGGATGGAAGTAAACATAATACTTATGATATAGAGTTTTATGGACCGGAGCCTCTTTCAAATATAATATATCTAGGAGCTCTGAAGGTTACAGCCATTATGGCCGAATATCTTAGAGATGATAAGGCCAAAGAAAGGTATGAATCAATATTTAAGAAAGCAAGTAAAAAAATTGATTCTACATTGTGGAATGGTGAATATTATATACAAAGATTAGAAGATATAGATAAATATCCATATCAATTTGGTAATGGATGCCTTTCCGACCAGTTGTTTGGTCAGTTACTTGCCCATATTGTAGGTTTAGGGCACCTTTTACCTGAACAGCATATAAAAAAAGCAATATATTCGATTTTTAAGAATAACTTTAAACAAGATTTCCTAAATCATTTTGTACATAGAACTTTTGCCCTTAATGATGAGGATGGACTTATTAACTGTTCATGGCCAAATGGTGGAAGACCTAGATTCCCATTCGCGTATGCAGGGGAGGTATGGCCTGGAATTGAATACCAAGTAGCCACACATCTTATTTTTGAAGATTATATAGAAGAAGGATTAAAAGTAGCCAAAGCCGTAAGAGATAGGCACGATGGCATTAAAAGAAATCCCTGGGACGAAGGAGAAAATACTCACCATTATGCTAGATCAATGTCCTCCTGGGGTCTTCTTATTGCCTTGTCTGGCTTTAAGTTTGATATGGTAGAGGGAAAAATCTCATTTGATCCAAAAATAAACCAAGATGATTTCTTATGCTTTTTCTCAACAGGAAAAGGTTGGGGAATATATAGACAGAAAAAGGATGATAAGACTGGAAAAATAAAGAAGGATATCGAAGTATTGTACGGGGATCCTGGAAAAATAAAACTTGTAGAAAGTGTGTAAACTATTAAAAAACAACCAAACATACTAGTCATATGCTCGGACCAGCACCATCCCTATATGTCAGGCTACCGAGGCCACCTTACGTAAGTTTTATTGATACTGCAAATGCCTATGACGACAGAGAGGAAAAAATTGGTGAGATATAAAGATATTCAATCTAGAAGATAAAAAACTATATATAATTCGCTATATGTAATTAAAAAAAAGGAAAAAGATAATTGCCAGAAAAGTATTCAAAATGGATGTCTGGTTTTGATAAGACAAAAGAAAGATTTATTGCCTTTTATGACCGTGAAATAATTGACAGGGCGCTCATACAGGCCTGGGCTCCACTTAAAGGTAATGAGCAAATATGGAAAACGTATAGAACTAAATATGGAAATTTTAAATCATATAAAGTCTTGAAAGAATGGAAAAATAAAAATTTCGATAATGAGTTTTTAATCAGGAAGAGAAGTGAAGTTTTGTCTTCTATTTATTATGGCGGTGATGCATTTCCATCATTTTTTGTAGATATGGGCCCGGGAAGTATTGCTGCATATTTAGGCTGCCAGACAGAATTCAGGGATGAGACTATTTGGTTTGGTCCTCCTATTCTTGATGACTATAGATCTATTGATAGCATAAAGCTTGTTGAGGACAATGAATTTTGGAAGGTCACACAAGAACTTACAAAAAGTGTATCAGATCAAAGTAAGGGTAAATATTTTACAGCCGCAACAAATCTTATATTTGGGCTTGATATAATAGCATCGCTAAGGGGAGGCCAGAAACTCCTCTTTGATCTTATCGAGTGTCCAGAAGAAATTAAGAAACTAAACGATAAAATATCTGATGTCTTTATAGAATGCCTTTTCAGGTTATTTGACCTTGTAAAAGACAATCAGGATTTTTTTTCTGGATGGATCCCTGTTTATAGCCAGGGATGCAACCATCCTCTTCAATGTGATTATAGTGCAATGATCTCACCAAAGATGTTTGAAGAATTTGTTGTTCCGGACCTTATAAAGGTAGCAAGGAAATTAGATAAAAGTATTTATCATCTCGATGGTCCTGATGCTGTAAGGCATCTGGATATTCTTCTGGATATACCTGAAATTGATGCTATACAATGGCTTCCCGGGGACGGAGCACCTCCAGCGGTAAAATGGATCCCTATGCTGAAAAAAATACAAAAAAAAGGCATGCCTCTTATTATCTATGCTGATAACCCCAAAGAAGTTGAAGAACTAATGATCGAGCTTGAACCTGAAGGATTATTGATATCAGTTGCTGTAGATTCAGAAAAACAGGCAAAAGATATAGTAAATAATGTAGAAAAGCTTACGGCAAGAAAGGCCAAACCATGAAAATAACCTCAGTAAAATCCCTTATCTGTGATGCCTACCGGACCAACTGGGTATTTGTAAAGGTAGAGACAGATAAAGGCATATACGGAATAGGCGAGGGTACCCTGGAAAACCATGAGCTATCTGTAGTAAAAGCCATAGAAGAGATAGGGGATACCATAATAGGTACTGACCCCCATAAGATAGAAGCCTTCTGGCACTACTCATACAGGGACAGCTACTGGCAGGGCGGGGTAGTAATAACAAGCGCCATGGCAGCCATAGAGATGGCCCTCTGGGATATAAAGGGTAAAGACCTTGGAGTACCCGTATATGAGCTTTTAGGGGGAAAGGTAAGAGATAGCGTACC
>CAYRTF010000076.1:0-7403 GCA_964427165.1 uncultured Actinomycetota bacterium
AAAGGATTCTGTCTTGCAGTAGTAAATATGAATTGATAAGCCATATAAAAGAATTTAGGGAAATGTAAGGATTAGGTTAAAAAGATATATGGCTATTCCATATCAAGAAATACCCTGGTTGACTGATGTATTTTCTCCATTATTTCAGAAGACCTTATCTCGCCACATTTTTCTCCAAGCCTGTTTTTTGACAATACTCTTATCTGATGAGACATCGATATCGAATCCTTCTCAAGTCCAGTCTCTTTCCTGGATAAAAAAACTTCTGTGGAGTAGATCTTTCTACCTTTCTTCATAGAAGTCAGGGGCAATACTCCAACAATGGGAAGACTTGAGTTTATAGCTTCGGAAGATATTACAATAACAGGTCTTTTACCAGATTGCTCTGAATCCCTGGCCGGATCAAGCTTGGCCCAGAATATATTCCATTGATACTCATGCATTGGACTCTCCATATTTACCAATCAGTTATCAGTTCAGCTGTTTCTTTATCAGAAGCCGCAAAATCATCCATTAATTTCTTTGTATCCTTTAAAAATAATGGGTCCTTTGATGCAGCTTCCATTTCCTTTTTTAATGCTTCTTTACTTACTTTTGCAGTGTAAAGCTCTACTGCTTCCCTGACAGCTGAATTAAGTGATTTTGCATATCCCTCTTTAACTGCCTTTTTTAGATTGTCAATTGATCTGACCGGCAGCGAAAATGTGGTGTTTTTTAATTTTTCTTTCATAGTTAAAAATCAATTATTTATATTATTATTATAAATAATTATTGCATATATTACAATATAATTTATATTGTACTTTCTCACATTTAATCTTGCTGTATTGTGCCAATAACTATTATAGCCGATTAAATAGTAATCGGTGCAACTAAGGTTATTTATAAAAGGATCATCCTTGAGCCAAGTTGATAATCAGAAAATCTACTAAAAACTATCTGAAAATAGTTAGATATAATTTAATATGATTTTACATTCTTTTAGGTTTTATTTAAGCAATGACCAGTCCGGAAAATCCTCAGGACTACCAAGAGGTCCATACACATTACGGATTACTCTTCTTTGGCTGTCAAACCAATTACTATAAGATTCACACGGAACTAGTCTGTCATTTCTCTCTTCCATTTTTTCATCCAACATTATTTTCATGTCTTTTTCAAGTTTAGAGGATTTAGAATCACCTGCCAGATTATTTTTCTGAAGTGGATCTTTCTGCAAATCATATAATTCAATTGTCCCATTAAGCCAGCGGGTATAGCTATGGGTCCTGGTCCTTACACCCCTCCACTCTTCTCCACCTACAAGATAGTCGTGGGAAGCAGTGAAATTCATGGTGAGTATGCTGTCTTGTTCAAAAGCATTTTCCTTTCCAAGCCAGACACTTGAAAGATCTTTACCTTCAACGGTTCGTGGAATAGATACACCTGAGAGACTGCAAAGTGTTGGAAAAAAATCTACCGATGCCATCAGTGCATCAGAGGTTTTCCCACCATCAAGTCTTCCCGGCCAGCTTACTATTAAAGGCACTCTAAGAGATTCCTCATAAGGGACCCTTTTTTGCCATGGAGACCAGCCGTGAGCGCCCATCTGTGTGCCATGGTCTGAAGTGAATATTAATATGGTATCATCCATAAGACCTTTTTTATCAAGATAGTCCATCATCTGCCCCACCATATCATCTAAAGCAAGAGTCATGGCGAGATAGTCCCGGTATGTTTTTATAGAACTATCTTTTACTTCTTTGCTAACATTTAAAGGCAGTTTTAAATCTTCTGGAATATTCTCATAATACTTTTTAGGTGCATATTTACCAAAAGTTGTAGCATGTGGTTGGTGAGGCGATACAAATAAACAGAATGGATTATCATTGGTGCTGTCAATAAATTCAAATGCATAACGGTTTAGTGCATCTGTTTCATAGCCGTCCCACTGCTCACATTGCCAATTATCGGTATTTACCCAGCCGTCAAAATATTGAGAATGAAAGTTATAGCCTCTCCAATACTCAAACCCAAGCCGGTCACGTCCTTCCGGTACATAATCTTTTCCCTCTATCTCTGGAAAAGATCCAGTATGAAGATGCCATTTACCTACCCATCCAGTCTTGTACCCTGCATTTGAGAATGCATCCCCTATACTTATCTCATCATGGCGGGTTCTCATAAAGTTTATGATATGGCCTGTTGTCTGTGGGTGGCAGCCCGTTAAAAGCATTGATCTATACGGGGTACATACAGGGCATGAAGAGATGGCATTGGTAAACTTGACTCCATTATCTGCCAGGCTGTCAAGATTTGGAGTATCTATTTGTGTCTCCCCATACATCGGAAGAGATGAGGCCCTTAGCTGGTCTGCAAGTATAAATACTATATTTGGTTTTTTATTCATCTATTGTCCAATTTTCTAATAGAAGAGTCTTGATATGAGCTTATTGATCCTTTTCTTTTTACTTAAAATCCTCAAAAGTCTTTGTCAGTGTATAGTCCTCTCCATCCGGGCCTATAAGCCCCAGATCCTTTTTCGCTCTAAGGTCCGTTTCTTCAGGATCCACTATTTTTAGAAGCAATGAGTTAAATTGTTTTAAAATACCAGCATATTCTTTATTTAAAACCAGGTCATTTATCTCATGAGGATCATTTTTTAGATTATAAAGAGTCGGTCTGTCGTTTACATAATAAGTATATTTAAAATCACCTTTTACAAGCATATACCATGCATGCTTAAAAAAACTCCCATGAAACTCAGAGAATACATAATCATCCCTTTTGTGTTTTTCACCTTTTACAAGGGAAAGCCAGCTTGCCCCGGGTCTGTCTTCTTCTGTTTTAAGCCCTGCCATATCCATAATGGTAGGGTACATGTCAACTAAGCTTACCGGCCAGTCTATACTTTTACTGCATGGTATTTCCGGACCGCTTATAATAAGTGGTACGCCAACTGAACCTTCATAAGAGCAAACCTTATAAAAAAGACCGTGCTCTCCCAGTGATTCACCATGATCTGTTGTGTAGATTATATATGTATCATCTGCCATGCCCTGTTTTTCCAGTTCATCAAGGACCTCTCCTACCATATCATCCATACATGTTATCATCCCATAATATGCAGCAATTACCTTCCTGAGCATTTCATCTGTTACTTTTCCCAGATCAAGGCCCTTTTGGAAATTTCTTAGTGCCGGGTGAAGTCTTCTGTTGGGAAAATGTCCATCAACTGGCAGTTCGATATTGTCCGGGTAATACATATTAAAGTATTTATCCGGGACCCTGAAGGGCCAGTGCGGCTGTAAGAGACCTATATAAAGGGCCCAGGGGCTTTCCTTATCTTTTACTCCCTTTTTCTTAAGATAGTCCAGCGCATAGTTTGTTACTATCCGATCATGATCATAATTTCCTATTTTATCATCCCGCTCCCCAATAAAGCCGCCATCTGATATTATCTCTTCCGTGCGGGTCCCTGCCATAACAAGATGCCTTCTTTTATCTTCTCTGGAATAATTATTAAGGCGGGGCAGAAAAGGTTTTTTCATGGGTATGCTATCAAATGCAGGACGTCTTCTAAGTATTTTGTGATCAGTAAAACCGCCATCTTGATACTCTCCGCAAAAATCCATTTTTCCAAGCATTGTCGAGGGGATGCCGGCACTGTTAAGTCTTTTTGGCCAGGTCATCTCCTCTCGGTCCAAGGGGACTCCGTTCATCCAGTTATCTATCTGGTGTACATATTTACCTGTGATAAAGCTCATCCTGCTGGGGGTACATATGGGGCTATTACAATAAGCCCTGGTAAAGTGTGTTCCTCTCTTTGCCAGGCGATCAAGATTAGGGGTTTTTACTATTTTATGTCCACGGTAAGCTGACATCAGTGGATGATGCTGGTCCGAGCATATAACTAATATATTGGGTTGTTTTTTCATAATTTATTTGGTTCCTACTTTATTTTGATTCCTTCCAGATTTCCATACAGTACCTCAATATCTTTTTTGATCTTCCCAGTCTTATTATCTTTTATTTGCCTGTATATCCCCCAGCCTTTACCGGTGGAGAAAAAGCAGGAGAAGTTATCCTGGTTGATTTTAGGGTCAAAAGATATCTCCCCTTTTACCATATCATACTTAAACCCGGACAATGCTATAAGTAGTCCCCAGGAAGCCATAGACCGTGCATAATGATGGCCGCATTCAACTTCATTAAATGGATTTCTTTTTATGCCGTCATACCTATCCCTTACTGCCTTTATCAGGGTAAGTGCTTCATCAATATATCCTTCATAGATAAGATGGGTTGCTACCTGGTATTCAATACCTGTCCATACTTCATCAGAATATACAAAAGGAAGCTTTGGCCTTCCATCTTTGGGCCAGCTACAGAGTAGTAGTCCCGCTTCATCACCAAGGGCATAAGTTCTTTGAAGATTATAGTGGCCGGATAGATCGGCTTTAAAGTTATTGTCATATACTGATTTAATTGCCTTTTTAACATGTTCCTTGGGAAGAATATATCCAAGACCACATAGATGGGCCAGAGTCTGGCCGAATAGTTGATCTGATAGACAACCTTTTCCGAACTGGTATTTGTATTTATCTATATCCTCTATTTTTTGCTCATAGTAGTCTCCATTCCAGAGCATCTTATCAGTGTTTATGTAGCAAGCATCAAATACCTTCTGGTACCTTGATTGAGTTTCATCGTCATTTAAATGATCTGCCAGTTCTATTGCTGCTTTTAGGGCTGCCAGCAGCATTGAATTTGACAGGGGTTCAGGTCCATAAAATTCTATATCATAAGTATTGTGTTTTTTAGAATCCAGTACATAATCACCATCAGTGTCCCACTCTTTTAAAGCATAATCTAAAGCCAGTTTAACTTTGGACCAGTGCTCTTCTACTAGGTTTGAATCCCCACTGATCTTCCACTCTCTGTACAATCTTATAATGGAACCAAGTTGTCCGTCTGTTGCTGGAGGGAGATTGGCCCAGAATTTATCTCCCCATTTGTCTCTTCCAAGTGCCCTTATGGTCCTAAAATTCATCTTTCCACTTAAATCAGTTTCAAGGCCAAATTCCACCCTTCGCATAGACTGCTCGAGTTCCGGGAATAAAAAAGCTATGGTCTGGACATAATTCCATACATGTGTGCAGTTGCCCGGGCAGGAGCCATGGCTGTTACAGCACCCCTCCCAGCCCAAAAATGTACCATCTTCTACCCTAAAGCATGTTGGACTTCTAAGTACTGTAATATTGGCTGATACTGCATCAATTACATGCTCAGGCAATGTAGAAGAAAAAAGAGCCTTGTGAAAATCTCTTGAACCCTTCTCAAGCCGGTCCATATTATTTACCAGATATTTTGAAACATCCCAGGAATCCTTAAAAAGAGTAGAATAGTAGTTTTTTATAGTATCAAGACTGCAATCGGAATTTAGGCAGTCACTCTCTTCCCATCCTGCAATCCTATTTGGGAAATACCAGGAAAGAATAAACTCAAAGGTTTTAGTTTGGCCAGGTTTCAATGTATTAAAGCATGAGATTGAACCTACTTTAGCTGACCGTACTTCAATATGACTTCCTGAAATTTCTGATTCCTGGATATCTATTAATCTACCATCTGATCTAAAATCATCCCAAAAATCCTGAATACCGTCAAACCACCCGGTTGTAAGCCAATTTGGTTTTACGGTAGTGTTAGGATTGGTCGTTGTAAGTGCCATATTACCATAATAAATATTGTCTTTATCTACTTCCTCTATTGAGTAGCATACTCCCCTTAATCCTTCTTGCTCTTTTAACATATTTATTGTTTTATCTTTTGATCCGCGGAAAGCGCCAGATTTATGCTGAGGATTTCTTCCTAGCATATTAGCCATGGATCCAGCTATCGATAGTTCAATATTGCTGGAGCTGTTATTTTTTACTTTATACCGGATTATTATCCCTGGAATGCCGGAGTCGTCTGCATTTAGTGGTATAAATGGAGTATATGCTTCCTGGATTATATCTAATGGTAAATCTTTGTCTTTATAATCTATCCTCACAAATGGATATTCACATAATATGGTCGAAGAGTCTAAGTAGGGAATGCCTGCTGTCTCGTGAGAATAAAAACCGTGACTACCAGTATATGGCGGTATTTTTTTTGCCTCAAGTTTTTTAGAAATAGGAGTTTTCCCCTCCTCTTTTACCCAGATAGAAAAAAATGTATAGGGAGGATTGTAGCCCTTATTTGGACTATTAAATATTTCTATATCCCTGAGATCACCTCTCTGCCCTATTGAAATATTCCCGGTTCCGATCCCTCCGAGAAGGAAAGCACATTCTCCGGCATCTTTACTGTATTTATGCAATTTATATAGACTCCTTCCTAAATGGTATATTTGTTCCAATAATATAAATTGTTAATTTTATTACCGATCCTTTTATAGACTTTCCACATCTTTATATAGCTTTTACTATTCTCCCGATTATTATTTAGGCTAGTCAAGCCCTTAATTTCAGAATAAGAATGCTGTTAAATAGCAGATTTTACCAAATTATAAATTTCTACAAATAACTATTTCTATCCTTTTACAGATCCCATTGTAAGTCCTTTGACAATAAATTTCTGGAAAGCAATAAAAAGTATCAAAGTCGGCATTGATAGTATCATTGCAGCTGTGGCCTGCAATTGCCATTCAGCTGCTTCAGTAGATGAAGAAAATAGAGCCACTCCAACAGTTAGAGGATTTACATTTTGTGAATTGGTTAAAATAAGAGCATAGAAGAATTCATTGAATACATGTTGAAATTGAATTATAGCCATTATTGCTATTGCCGGTCGGCACAGAGGAACAATTATTTTATAGAATATCTGCCAAAATGTAGCTCCGTCTATATATGCAGCTTCCTGGATTCCCATTGGGATCTGAACCATATAATTTCTAAATAAAAAAGTTGTAAATGGTATTCCAATCCCAACATATACAATTATCAAACCCCATATAGTATCATAGAGATATAATATATCTAAAGCTTTAAAAATAGGGATAAACATTATCTGGTGAGGTATTGCAATCCCGAATAGGACAATAGCTAAAATAGTATTATTGAATCTTATTTTAAACCTTGCTAATGGAAAGGCAAGAAACAGGGAAAGAATCAGGACCATTATTACAGTAGGAATGGCTATTCGGAAAGAATTATAGAAATATCTTGATAATCCCACTGGTTTAATATTTACTAATTCAACATCTCTTGTATTGCCGGTCCATACCCTAGTATAATTTGAGAATTCCCATTCATTTGGAAGTCCCCACTTATTAGTGGATAAATCTTTTAAACTTTTCAGAGAATTTATAAACAAACCATAAGTTGGAATTAAAATCATCAAACAAATAATTATCAAAACCAGATATATAAAAAATTTAT
>CAYRTF010000077.1:0-2034 GCA_964427165.1 uncultured Actinomycetota bacterium
CCATACAATCAAGCCCTTTCGAAATATATAAAAAGTTTATTTTTTAGTTTTAGCTCTTTCTTCTTCAATTTTTTCTTTTTTACCTTTTTCTTCTTTGCCTTTTACCTTTTTACCCTTTTCCCCTTTTTTATCTTTTTTGACTTTTCCGTCTTCTTTTTTGCTTGCCTCGATCTGTTTTTGGATCTCTTTTTCTTCATCTGAAAGTTCAGGCTTAGCCTTCTTTTTCTGGTCATCTTCATTCAGGTCCACCACTACATCTTCAGCATCCGGCTGGTCAGCTTCTTCTTGTTCCGGCTTTTCCTTTACGGCCTCCTCCTCCAGGAGTCCTCCATCTAAAAGACTCTTTCCGTCTTCAAGATTGATCCCGAGTTCTTCAACAGTTTTCATGATCTCATCCTCAGGTTTGCTGACTTTTATTTCCTTACCTTCTGCCGAAAGGACTTCCACGTCAAGTCCAAGACTCTGCATCTCCTTGATAAGGACCTTAAATGATTCCGGTATTCCGGGTTTCTCTATATTTTCTCCCTTTACTATGGCCTCATATGTCTTTACCCTTCCAGTGACATCGTCGGATTTAATTGTAAGCATCTCCTGCAGGGCATAAGCAGCTCCATATGCTTCAAGGGCCCATACCTCCATCTCGCCGAATCTTTGTCCACCAAACTGGGCCTTTCCTCCCAGGGGTTGCTGCGTCACCAGCGAATACGGTCCGGTCGACCTTGCATGTATTTTATCATCAACCAGATGAAGCAGCTTTAATACATATGCATATCCTACAGTAATATCATCAGCAAGCTTCTCGCCGCTTCTGCCATCATATAGAGCAGTTTTTCCAGTCTCCGGGAGCCCTGCTTCTTTTAGAAACTTCTTGATATCGTCTTCAGTCGCTCCATCAAATATGGGAGTAGCCATAAATACCGAACCGTCACTGGATTTTTCCTTATTCTTTGGGCCCTTTTTAGCAGCTGCCCCGAGATGGGTCTCCAGGACCTGGCCGACATTCATCCTTGAAGGTACGCCGAGAGGATTAAATATAATATCGATAGGTTCTCCATCCTCAGTATAAGGCATATCCTCCTCAGGCAGTATTACAGATATAACACCTTTATTTCCGTGTCTGCCGGCAAGCTTGTCTCCTATAGATATCTTTCTCTTCTCAGCTATAAATACCCTTACCAGTTCATTTACTCCAGGTGGGAGATCGTGCCCTTTTTTTCTTGAAAAGATCTGCACGTCTAACACTTTTCCATTTTCCCCATGCGGTACTTTTAGAGAGCTATCCCTTACTTCCCGGGCTTTTTCCCCAAAAATAGCCCTGAGGAGTTTTTCCTCAGCAGTAAGCTCTGTCTCTCCCTTAGGGGTTATTTTCCCCACCAGGACATCTCCGGGTTTTACATCTGCCCCGATCCTGATAATACCCTGGTCATCAAGGTTCTTAAGTACTTCTTCCCCAACACTTGGTATATCCCTCGTGATCTCCTCATTGCCGAGCTTGGTGATCCTGGCTTCAACTTCCTGCTTTGAGATATGGATCGAAGACAATACATCTTCCTTTACAAGCCTTTCGGAGATTATAATAGCATCTTCATAGTTATATCCTTCCCAGGACATAAAGGCCAATCTAAGATTCTTGCCAAGCGAAAGCTCCCCGGAACTGGTAGCCGGGCCATCGCCTATTACCTGTCCCCTCTCTACCTTGTCGCCACACCTGACAAGCGGTCTCTGATTGATACATGTGCCCTGATTGGACCTTTTAAATTTATATAGTTTATGTTCGAAGCCCTTCTTGTTCGAATAATCTATAATAATGCTGTCAGCATTTACTTCTTTGACCACACCATCGCCCCTGGCCAGAATAAGAGTACCGCTGTCACGGGCCAGTTCTTTTTCCATGCCGGTCCCTACTAGCGGAGGTTCGGGGTCGATCAGTGGGACTGCCTGGCGCTGCATATTGGAACCCATAAGGGCCCTATTGGCATCATCATGCTCTAAAAATGGAATAAGAGACGCTGCAGCACTAAATATCTGCTGGGG
>CAYRTF010000077.1:2044-7392 GCA_964427165.1 uncultured Actinomycetota bacterium
GGGGTGATACATCCATATAGTCTACCATCTTGGGTTCTACAGATATGATATCATCGCCAAGCCTTGCCTGTACTTTCTCATTCTTATAGTTTCCCTTTGAATCGACCTCCTCAGTCGCCTGGGCAATAATGAAGTCTTCTTCCTGATCGGCAGAAAGATATTCAATATTGTCCGTTATCTTGCCCTTGATAACTTTCCGGTAAGGTGTTTCGATAAAACCGAATTCATTTAATTTGGCATAAGTAGCCAGCGACCCTATCAAGCCGATATTAGGACCTTCCGGAGTCTCTATAGGACACATCCTTCCATAATGGGAAGAATGAACATCCCTTACTTCAAAGCCAGCTCTCTCCCTGGAAAGACCTCCCGGACCCAGCGCAGACAGCCTTCTTTTGTGGGTGATCTCCGCAAGAGGGTTTGTCTGGTCCAAAAACTGTGAAAGCTGTCCACTTCCAAAGAATTCTTTCAGGCTTGCTACAAGGGGCCTTATATTTATAAGTGATTTTGGAGTTATCATATCAAGATCCTGAGTGGTCATTCTTTCCTTAACGACTCTCTCCATTCTTGAAAGACCTATCCTTACCTGGTTTTGTACAAGTTCCCCAATATTTCTGATCCTCCTGTTCCCAAAATGATCTATGTCATCTACTTCGCCCAGTCCGCTCATCAACTGGATCATATACTTTACTATCAGGAATATATCCCTGCTTTTCAATATATATTTCTCATCCGGATCTATCCCCAGCTTTTTATCAAGCGCGGCCAGTTTTTCTGCAGTCTTTTCATCCACTTCCTCCATCAGTTTCTGGTCCATTTTATAACGGCCGACCTTGCCGAAATCATATCTCTTGGAGTTAAAAAATAATGAACTGATAAGATTAGTGGCACTCTCTACAGTCGGCGGTTCACCGGGTCTCAATTTCTTATAGATCTCTATAAGCGCTTCTTCTTCAGTTTCTGTAATATCTTTTTCGATTGTATTTTTTATACAGTTTTCCTTATCAAATGGTCCAAAAAGTTCCAATAGCTCATCATTGTTCCCAAATCCTATTGCCTTTAAAAATATAGTCAGTAAAAATTTTCTTCTTCTATCGATCCTGACATAAGCAATATTCTTCTTATCTGTTTCTATCTCTATCCAGGATCCTCTGGTAGGTATGACTTTACACATATATATATCGCGCTCAGTCTTCTTATCTATGTCAACGTCAAAATAAACACCCGGGGACCTGACCAGCTGTGACACTACAACTCTTTCCGTACCATTTATTATAAATGTACCCTTATCTGACATCATGGGGATATCACCCATAAAAACTTCCTGCTCCTTCATCTCGCCTGTCTCCTTATTGATGAAGCGGGCAAGGACCTTGAGGGGAGCCGTATAAGACATATCCTGCATCTTGCAGTCATCAGGAGAAGCGATATCTTCATCAAAATTATAACTGGTAAATTCCAGGGACATATTGCCTGTAAAATCTTCTATTGGAGAAATATCTTTAAGGGCCTCTAAGAGCCCTTCATCAATAAACCATTGAAATGATTCCCTCTGGATATCCAGGAGATGCGGCATTTCCATTATTTTTGGAATCCTGCCGAAATCATATCTTTGGAATTTGTTTGTTTTTTGCATTAATCTATTCTCCTCTTTATTAGGTCTTAAGTTGCATCAATGTAGTAAAAAACATGGAAATAGCAAATTTCATTAAAAATTTTTGCCTATAGACAACAAACTATACAATATAGTTTTATAAATCATAGTATAAATAGTCAGGAAAAAACCGACAAACTACTAATATACCAAAATAAAAACCTCTGTCAACCACTTTCTTTAATATACATCAAAATACATGGTCCCAGGGTCTGGCTATACATAGATATGAAGGTACGGCAATCCAACCATACCTTCATATCTTTTTAGTTTTTTTAAGGAATAATTATTTTATTTCCACTTCTGCGCCAGCTTCTTCAAGCTGCTTTTTGATCTTTTCTGCTTCTTCGGAAGATATTTTTTCTTTTACTACATTAGGTGCCTTGTCTACAACTTCTTTAGCTTCTTTAAGACCAAGACTTGTTATCTGCCTTACAGCCTTTATAACCTCTATTTTCCTCTGCCCGGCAGATTTAAGCTCCACATCAAACTCTGTCTTTTCCTCAACTGCAGCTGCTGCTCCAGCTGCCGGCGCTGCTGCAACCATTGCCTGTGCGCTTACTTCAAATTTATCTTCCAGTGCCTTTACAAGCTCTGAAAGTTCCAGTACGGTCATATTCTCAATCCTGGTAAGAATATCTTCTATTGTACTTCCGCCCTTAGCTGCCTTTTTTGATTCTTTTGGTTTTGCTGCTGTTTCTTTCTTTTCAGCTACTTTTTCTTTTTTCACTTCTGCCTTTTCTTCCACTTTCACTTCTGTCTTTTCTTCCACTTTCACTTTTGTCTCTTTGTTCTCAGCCATTATTCCTCCTTGGGATCTATTAATTTGTCATACTTTCTTTTTTTACTCTAATTGCATCGAGCACCACAACAAGGTTCTTTGAAAGTCCGGACAAAGTATTTACAAGTCCGGATATAGGTGCCTGTACAGCTGTGACCAGCTGAACCAGTAATACTCCCCTTGATGGGAGACTGGCTATCTTCTTTATGCTATCAGCGTCGATCAATTTATTTTCCAGGATTCCAGCTTTTATATTCAAAGCTTTTAACTCATTGGAAAATTCTTTTACTATTCTTGCAGTATTCGCAAGATCCTTTTCGGCCACAACAATACTTGTAGGACCTGTCAGGATCTCTTCAAGATCTATGTCTGAAAATACTTCCCTTGCAGCAATAAGCGCCAGGGTGTTCTTAATGATCTTGAGATATGAGTCAGCTTCTATAAGCTTATCCCGTACATCTACTGCATCCTGGGCCTTTAGTCCGCTGTGATCAGTAAAGATAAGACCCTCGTTCTTTTCAAATACCGCCTTGATGCCTGCTACTGCATCTATATTTTCTTTTTTTGGCATATCAACCTCCAAATCTCCCGGAAAAAATAAAACCGGCCCCAAGAAACAAGGCCGATCATCATATCGAGTAAAACCTCGGCAGGAAATTAAGCCTTCTCTTGCGGCACCTGTTTTCTCGGGTAATATTAATTATATTTTATCTATATTGCTTTAGCTATGCTACCTCTTCCATATTGACCTCCACGGAAGGATCTATTTTGATCCCTGGTCCCATTGTCGAAGACAAATATATACTATTTATATAACGGCCTTTCGCCGATGACGGTTTGGCTTTGCTGATAGTGCCCACAAATGATGCATAATTTTCCAGTAATTGTTTTACATCAAATGAGACCCTGCCGATCGTAGCGTGTATGACTCCATTCTTATCTGTCCTGTACTCAAGACGTCCGGCCTGTGCTTCTTTTATAGTCTTTGTGAGTTCAAAAGTTACGGTACCGGATTTTGGATTAGGCATTAATTTCCTGGGTCCCAGTATTTTTGCTACTTTTCCAACATTCTTCATCATATCAGGTGTAGCGATGCATACTTCAAAATCAAGCCATCCACCGCTGATCTTTTCCACCAGGTCTTCTCCGCCGACATAATCAGCACCAGCATCCTGAGCTTCCTTGACTTTTTCGCCCTGGGCAAATACAAGTATCTTTGGATTCTTGCCGGTACCATGCGGGAGGACCAGGGCTCCCCTGACGATTTGATCGGCTTTCCTGGGATCTACCCCAAGATTTATGCTGATATCCATTGCTTCTTCAAATTTAACATGATGGTTTGCAATTATCCACTCTATTGCCTCTTTTGGGCTATACAGCCTGGATCTATCCAGACTCTTTACTTTTTCTATATATTTTTTTCCTCTTCTCAAATCTAACCGCCTTTAACCGGATAAAACCAATATATTAATAATGATGATACAAAATTATGAAGCCACTTTTATCCCAAGACTCTTTGCCGTACCTTCAATGATCTTCATCGCTGCTTCAATGTCCCTGGCATTCAGGTCCTTGAGTTTGATCTTTGCTATTTCCTCCACCTGCTTTTTTGAGATCTCGCCCACTTTTTCTTTATTTGGTTCGCCAGAACCTTTTTCAACATTAATAGCTTTTTTTATAAGCACTGCTGCAGGCGGTGTCTTGGTTATAAAAGAAAAACTCCTGTCTTTATAAACAGTAAGCACGACAGGTATGATCATGCCCTGTTCCTGTGCTGTTTTTTCATTAAAAGCCTTACAGAATTCCATTATATTTACCCCATGCTGCCCCAGAGCCGGACCTACCGGAGGAGCCGGGTTTGCTTGACCTGCTGCTATCTGCAGTTTTACTTGTGCTAATATTTCTTTTGCCATTTATCTCTACCTTCAGTCAAATATTGGTATTATACATCCTGAACAAAAATATTCAATCAAAGACTTGCAGGCGCTATATCTTTGATACCTGATTAAAATTCAGTTCTACCGGTGTCTGTCTTCCAAAAATAGATACCAGTACTTTTATCTTCCCCTGATCCAAATTGATCTCTGATATTGTACCATCAAAGTTTGCGAATGGTCCGGTGGTGACTTTTATTGGCTGGCCGACTTCAAAATCAGTTTTTGGTCTTGGCTTGTCTGTATCCTGCCTTTTCATTATCCTTCCGACCTCCAGGGTTGAAAGGGGAACAGGTTTGTCCCTATTACCGACAAATCCTGTAACTCCGGGAGTATTCCTTACAACATACCAGGAATCATCATCAAGATACATCTTCACAAGAAGATAGCCCGGAAGCACTTTCTTGGAAGATATTTCCTTTCTACCGCTCTTGATCTCCACAATATCTTCCTTGGGAATATAGATATCAAATATCTTATCCCCCATATTCATGGATTCTACCCTGTGTTCCAGGTTGATCTTTATTTTATTTTCATATCCGGCATATGAATTTATCACATACCATCTGGGTCTACTCATATTGTTTTCCGTTAAAAACTAGATTTTTACCAGAAGCTCGACAAGCTGGAGGAATATAAAGTCATATAAACCCAGCAGAACTCCAAAAATAGCTATTGTAACAAGAACTACAACTGTATAAGTCAATAATGCTTTCCTGTCTGGCCAGGTCACTCTCTTTAGCTCATGAACCACATTCCTGAAAAACTTGGAGACTTTTTTGGGCAGGTTTTTTAAAAAGATCCAGATATTAAATTTCTGTCTTGGCTTCTGGGCCGGCACTTTCCTCTCCTGGGTCATCTGCCTTTCCATCATAGCCTTTTTCTTATATTTTCTTGATACCTTTCTTTTTGCCACAAACACCTCTAATAATCATTTAATTATAGATTCGGATCCACCACGTTTCCCTGCTTAGCCTTTACC
>CAYRTF010000078.1:0-7323 GCA_964427165.1 uncultured Actinomycetota bacterium
CAATAAAGAATGCTATTACGACCTCTATAAGCGTTAGACCTTTCTGATCTGCCCGGATACATGTTCTAATATTTTTGCACTTAAAAAAATAAAGACATTTTTTAAACATAATGGGTCCTTAATTCTTAAGATATTCAAGAATATACATAATGGCCATTTTGTAAACTTCTGTTCCAAATC
This sequence comes from uncultured Actinomycetota bacterium, assembly GCA_964427165.1. Taxonomy (GTDB): domain Bacteria; phylum Actinomycetota; class Humimicrobiia; order Humimicrobiales; family Humimicrobiaceae; genus M55B120. Next base: position 181 of record CAYRTF010000078.1, read on the forward strand.
CGCTGATGATGCCCTTTACCCCGGGGGATATTACTGATTTTGATCTCCAGTCTTCCCTTCCAAATATATTTGAAATATGAACCTCTATAGTCGGGATCCTGCTTGATATGATCGCATCATATATCCCGTAGCTGTAATGGGTAAAAGCACCTGGATTTATCACTATATAATCCGCTTTTCCAATATTTTTATGTACCTGGTCTATGATCTCACCTTCATGATTCGATTGAAAATAATCAAGTTCTATCCTACCCTTGGCCAGAGTATTGAGCTCATCCATTATCAGGCCAAAATTTTTATTACCGTAGATCTTTTCTTCCCTTTTGCCAAGCAAATTTAGATTAGGACCATTAATAATAATAACTTTTTTCATTTTATACTTTCTGTGATATTACCAATTCCATAAAAATATTTTATTTAATGTTTAAATAAAAATAATATCAATAATAATTTAATATATAATTATATATAATTTTACATACTTTTTTTAATATTATCAAGTATTATACTTTTTTCAGTATTAGAATACAAAAAGGGTTTGTTTATTCCTTTAATTAAAATAAATTTGTTCTGGCCAGCAGTAAATTTCTTATCATACTTTAATGCATTAATAATTTTACTAGTATCGATTTCCGGTATCCTGTATGGCAGCTTTAATATTTTGTACAGTCCTACAATATCTCTTTTAACCTTTTTATCTATTAACCCTAGATCAATAGATATATTGATTGCAACTATCATACCTAGACCGACCGCCTGGCCGTGATTTATCTCTCTTAGATCAAAAGCATTTTCTATGCAGTGTCCCACAGTATGGCCAAAATTTAATAAATTCCTATAACCTATATCAAATTCATCTTTTCTAACAACCATTGTTTTTATGTCACAGCTTCTATATATCAGTTCCAGGAACCAATCTTTACCGGCAATCTTCAGAAGTCTGCTGTTATCATTTTCTTCAATATTTTCTTTAAAAGCTTTTAAAATTCTCTTATCGAATATAATCCCATATTTGACCATTTCCCCGATTCCATTTATTATTTGCCTCTCCTCAAGTGTCTCCAATAGAAGCGGATCAATAAAGACCATCTCGGGATGGTAAAAACAACCGATAATATTTTTAATTTTTTTAAAATTGACAGCAGTCTTGCCTCCGATACTGCTATCGACCTGGCTTATTATAGTAGTAGGGATATGGATAAGATTTATGCCCCTGTTAAAAGTAGCTGCTGTAAAACCACAAATATCTCCGATTACTCCTCCGCCAAATGCTATAATAATATCGTCCCTGTGGGTATTAAACTCAAGAAGTTTGTCATATATATAAGTTAAAGTATTAAGATTCTTATATTCCTCGCCATCTTTAATGGTTATGATCTTTGACTTGTTTTTAGTATTTGATAATATCCATTTTATTCTGTTCGAATATAGGTCCTGGAGGGTATCATTGGTTAAAAAGATTGTTTTTTGACTATCATCGAAATATTTTGACAGGTACTCAGGAATTTTTTCAAAAATACCTTTTTCAATGAATATCGGGTAATTCTTGAGGCTGGTTTTAGCGGTAATCCTTTTCATATATGGTGCTTTAACTTATTACTTAATATATCTGTCAGTCTATCGGCATCTTCCCTGTCACAGTTGATTATGATATCTGAATATTTCCTGTATAATTTCTTTCTTTTAGTGATAAGGCTCCTGATAACATTTTCTCTATTGTTCACATTTATAAGCGGACGGTCATTGAGATCTTTCAAACGTCTCAAAGCAGACTCAACAGATATTTCCAGGTAAATAATTAAACTATTCTTCCTCAAAATAGTCATATTATCTACCCGGTTTACAACACCGCCCCCACAGGCAAAAATACAATTATTATTGCTGATTACTTTAATTATTGCTTTATTTTCAATGTCCCTGAAATATTTCTCGCCATATAATTTAAATATTTCTTTTATACTAATTCCCTCAGACAGTTCGATGATCCGGTCAAGGTCAATGAACAATTTATTAGTTTTATCTGCCAGAATTTTTCCAATAGTGCTCTTCCCCGAACCCATAAATCCTATCAGGGATATATTCCTGTGTTTCTCCAAGATCATATATTTCTAATATATTTTAAATGGCTTTTATAATTATTGGATATTTCATCCATATTGTCATTACCAAATTTATGCTGTACGGCATTGAATATTTCTATTGCAAGCATAGCCTCACCGACTATTGATGCGCTGGGAACAGCACATATGTCTGATCTTTCTTTTAAGCTTATATCACTTTTTTTTGTTTCAATATTAACAGTTTTCAAACCCTTTGATGTCGTCGGGATAGGCTTCATCGAAGCTGTTATGGTAATATTTTCTCCATTTGTCATACCTCCCTCTATACCCCCTGCTCTATTGGTCCTTCTATAAAAGCCTTTTTTACCGTCAAAATGTATCTCGTCATGGAACTGAAGTCCCGTTTTTTCTGATGATGCATATCCATCGCCTATTTCCAGGGCTTTAATAGCGGGTATACTCATAATAGCTCTGGATATATTTCCGTCTATCCTCCTGTCCCACTGTGTGTAAGAACCAAGACCGGCAGGCACGCCGGTAGCAATAATAGTAAACTTTCCGCCAATACTGTCGCCATTTTCTTTGGCTGCCAGTATTTCTTCTTTCATTTTTTCATACACTTCTTTATCGGGACATCTTAGATCAGAATTCTCTATTTCTTCTATAGTATTAGTGTTTATAATTATTTTTTTTCTTAATGCCGCTTTTCCTATCCCGACTACATAACTATATATTTCTATTCCAAGAAGCCTCAATGCAATTTTTGCAAATGCACCCACACAAACCCTGACAGCGGTCTCTCTGGCACTGCTTCTTTCCAATACATCTCTTATATCTTTTAGGCGGTACTTGATAAGACCTGTCAGATCAGCATGGCCCGGCCTGGGATTGAGATCCTTTGATGCTGCCAGTATTCCGGTGTTAAGGTGAATTCCAGTTTCCATTATATCTTTCCAATTCTCCCAATCTTTATTCCTTATAATAAATGAAATAGGAGAACCAGTGCTCATGCCGCCTCTTATGCCGGAGATGATCTCTGCTCTATCAGATTCTATAGACATCCTGCCGCCCCGCCCAAAGCCTTTTTGCCTCCTTGAGAGCTCATGGTCGACGCAATCCAGGTCTATTTTTAGTCCGGAAGGGAACTCTTCTATGATTCCTATGAGGCTTTTACCGTGTGATTCTCCAGCAGTTAAAAATTTCAAGAGGTCCTCTTTCTAGTCATATTTCATTTCATTCAAAAACAGGGTGATCAATTCATCACCCTTAAGAAGTATGACTGAATCAGGATTTATTGAGTCCACTAAATAGATCTCGGAGAAAATATCATCCTCCTTTAATAGATATTCATGATCATTATAGAGGATCTCTGCGTACTCTACTTGATTTTTAATGTATATAGCCTTAAGACTCAGAATATTCTTTTCATCTTCATCAATACCTTTAATGTAAAACGGCTCAAAAGGATCCCTTAATCCTGAATCACTGTCAATAAATTCATCTTTTATGTCATACATCTTCTTAAGGTTTGTTTCATGTATGCTAATCTCACCTATCTCTGTTTCGTCAATATCTATATCAGGAATATTCGGTACAATATCACTTTTAAAATAAGCTTCTTCTATTATCCTGTTTAGTGAACAGGAAGTAATAGCCACTAAAAGAAGTGCAGTAAGAATAATTGCCGTAGTCGTTTTAACGCACCGGGTCCAATATTTATTTATGATGTTATTGTAATTCATTTTAAATAATAGGATTGAAAATTTATAAGCGCAACAAGATCTTCGTAATCATCTGTATCGGTCTGTATAACAATATCTTCAATAATAGATATCCTCGGCATCAGTTCCAATGTATATATGTAATTCAATATATTATAATATGATCCAGTTATTTGTAGGTTCGCTTCAAATATCAGTACATCATCTTTCACTGTTTTTTTCTTCTCATCTGACTTTTTAATGATTACTTCCGAATAGCTTATGGAATTTATTACCACTCTGCTTATTCTCGCGATCTCATATAGCTCATTGGTCACTATAGACAGATCATGTTCAGAGGGAAGCTGCAAAGCCAGTTTCTCATTTATAGCTTTTAATTCATTATAGTCTTCCCTGATTACAACCAGTCTTTTTAATTCAGATTTTAGGTCCTGATTTTTTTGGCGTTCTTCAATAACTAAAGCGGCACTTTCTGAATTACTGGTGAGATTAGGGATCAGAAAAAATATTACCACAAATACAATAGCAATAAATACTATAAAAACTATAATCAATTTTATTATATTGCTCATTTTTTTTTATTGTCTTTATTAATAAAAATGCTATTACTCAATAGACTGCAACTCCTGATCAAGCACATCTTCCTGCTCTTCCTGCCCGGAACTTCTACTGGATAATTTCTCTCCATATAGCTCTAAGTCCCAGAAAACACTAATATTAAAGGAATATGCATCAATATTCTCATCAGTTATCTGTTCCATAATAACACTATCCAGCCAGACCTGTCCGGTATCAGGCATATCTTCTATTCTTAGCATAAATACTATTAAATCTCTGTAATCCTTTGCAAATCCTCCGATATTGAAAAATGTCACTTTATCTAATTCTATATCTTTTTCGGAATTTTTATCACCTGGATTAATATATTCATAAAGATCCCTGCTGTGTCCGTCAATATAGGTCAGGTGTAGATCATCAGGAGCAATACTCGATAGTTCATATAATATACTGTACCAGGATTTCTCATATTCTTCTATCAATACAACCTTCTCCTGTCTGGATATTACATGTTCCCTTAAACTCTCATAATATTCAAGTTTGTTAATATCATTCTGAATCCTCATATTTACGGTTTCATAGCTGTCTATTTTAGACGACAGCACATTTCCCATATCATAGTTAAAGATCGAAATAAAAAGTATTAATACAAATATTATCATGAAGAAAATAAAAACTATATTTAGTAGTATGCCTTTGACATCTCTTTGCTTGACTTCTTTTGGTAGTAAGTTTATAGTCTTCATCAGTTTAAACCCCTCAGGGACATCCCGATAGCGATAGGATCTAAAATGCCTGCATTTTCTTTTTTATCCTGACCACCGGTTTTTTGTTGAGTAGCTTCATATTTAAAACTTTTTAGATCTAATAGATCAACCTTTAAACCAGTTTTATCCTCAATATATTTATCAATATTTTTTATAATATTTCCACTTAGTATTATTTTCTTTACCTTGCTGCCTGATGATTCCTGATTATAATGTTCTATGGATATATTGATCTCATTGATCAAATCTTGCGCAATAGCTTCAAACATAGAAATGATCCGATCATCTTTTATCAGATCCTTTATCCCTTTTTCCGTTGGATCCTTTATAGGTTCCTTTCCTGTCTTCTTTTTACTGGAAGCATCACCTTCTTTTTTTGAAGATGTGCCGAGATTTGATTTAAAATCATAAGAATCGATTAATTCCCTGCAGAATATTGTATCCCTTTCAATTATAGGATTAAGCCTTTCAATAAAACTGTTTAATGATACCGTAGTCACTCTGGGATATTTCATTTTATCATCTGCCAGTATCTCAACATTTGTTACTTCATCTCCCAGATTTATAGCCAGAAAAATATCACCTTCCCGGTTTTTTATTTTTTTATTCTTATTTTTATTGATGTATTCAAGGGTTCTGAAAAGTGCAAACGCGTTCAGGTCAACAGCCTGCACAATAAGTCCGGAAAGTTTGATACTTTCTATAAAAGAATTTACCATGCTTTTCATAGCCCCAACCAGCAACAGTCTGGAGCTACTTTTGGATTTTTCAATAATAAAATAATCATAAATAATATCATCTTTAGGTATAGGAATGTACTCACTTATTTGATATTTTATTGAACTGCTGATCTCATTATCATCTACCAGGGGGATATTTATTTCTTTTACAATAGTCTTCTGATTTGCAATGCCTAAATAAACTTTTCTGCCGGACAGCCTGTATTTTTTCCAAATTTTTTTTAAACCATTTGCTACTTCAAGAGGATTGATTATCTCCCCCCTGCTTATTGGGTTTCCGGGGAGATCGTCCCTTATCATCTTGCGGATCTGTATTCCCTTCCTGGATTTAGACAATTCCGCAATACTGATCCTGTTTGAACTTAAGTTTATACCGATTGAAATCACAATTATACTCTTTTCTTAAAAAAAACTTATATACCATTTTATGATATTATGTCCCCAAAATAAAGCTATAATACTGCCGATTGACATGAAGGGACCGAAAGGGATCGTCTGTTTCATTTTTTTTTTCTTTGCTGCTATCATTGACAGACCAAAAATAGAACCCGTTAGAAAGCCCAGGAATAGTGCTGCAATAGTACCCTTAACTAAAAAAGCGCCTATCATCATGCCGAGTTTTACATCCCCCATCCCCATTCCTTCAGGGTATATGAGATTGATTATCAGCATAAAGGCAAAGGTTCCAGCACAAAAAACAAGAGGAAGCCACCACTTGTGAATATACTCAACAGTGCTGAGTGATAGTCCTATTGCAGTAAAAGGAAGAACGATTATATTAGGAATGATTTTGTGGCCAATATCGATGAAAGATACTATTATGAGGACACTGCATAATATAATACCGCTTAATGTTTTTAAGCTTATTCCAAAATATAAATAGTTTAGCAGAAATAATGCACCTGTAAGGGCCTCGACCAAAGGATAAAAAAAGGATATTTTTTTATTACAATGCCTGCAATGTCCTTTAAGTATAAGAAAAGATATCAAAGGTATATTATCATAAAAAGCTATCATATCGTGGCAATCCGGACAAAAGGAGCGCCTGCCTGCAATAGATATTTTTTGGGGGATCCTATAGATCACCACATTCAAAAAACTGCCTATTAGCAACCCTGTAATAATAAATATTATATAATAAACAAATTCTGGTACCATGATCTTTTCTATTTTTTATTGCTATTGTTTTTGCTATATTGCTTACTGATAATCAACTATAAAGATATACCAAACTTTATAGTCTGTTCAATATGTATTTAATTATTTGCATTTTTGAATAATACCACTCATTATAATA
>CAYRTF010000079.1:0-5741 GCA_964427165.1 uncultured Actinomycetota bacterium
GCTTAGAGATAGTGATGAGTGGAAAAGATAATATTAAGGTAATGATAAATCCATAGGAGGATCATGAAAGGCAAAGTAGAAAAATTTAAGGGACGGAAAGAGATAGAATTTAAAGATCTAAAATATACCATATATTTTGAATCGGACCTTATCACCTCTGGTATTGCTACTATCCCTGCAGGCGGCAAGGGTGATCTTGATAAGGGTCATAAGGGAGCAGAAGAGGTATTTACTGTGTCAAACGGTAATATAGTAGTTATTTTTCCAGATAGTGGTGATAAATATAAACTGGAAACAGGTGATGCACTATTAATCCCACCTGGTGAATCCCATATAGTTGAAAATCATGGCGATGAAGATGCAACCTTTATTTTTACAGGGGCGCCGAAGCTGTAGATAACAGTTTTTAATATAAAAAATGATTATAAGGGATATAAATATCTTGTTTTAATAATATAAGGACTTCTTGCTTATTACTCTAAAATTATTTCCACAAAAGATGATGATAATAATGCAGACCTTTTAAGAGAAAAATGAAAGATATAAAAAGCATAACCTTGATTGAAGCAAAAAGAGCAATACAGGCCATGGAGGAAAAGGCTGAAGAGTTGAATATTGGTTTTAGTTTCTGTATGCTGGATGCTCTGGGAAGTATACTGATATTTGAAAAAATGGATAATGCATCGAAGTCTTCTGAGTATATGGCAAAAGCAAAAGCCCAGACAAGTCTCAGACTGGGAACGTCAACAAGAAATATTGCAGCACTTAAGAAAAAACAGGGTTTTGAGATCGCATCATTTGGCGGAAACTGTAAAACTGATGTGATTGGCGGGATCTCCCTTTATGTAAAGGAAGAAGACCAGGAACCAGCCGGATCGATTGGAGTAAGTGGAGCTACTCAGGAAGTAGATGAAGAAGTTGCAATAGCAGGTGCGGAAGCAATTGATATGAAGGCTAGATGAAAGGAACAGCATATTTTATTGCCTGACTGACAAGCAGGTATCTCTTTTAATTATCATTTCTTCTTCTATTAACTGGCTTTATTACTATTAACCTTGTATTATCTCTATTCTATCCCTATCTGTCATGTGGTATTTTTTCCTGTGTTATTTTTTCCTGCTTTTAATCAGAGGCAGTATTCTCGCTAAACTACTAGGGAGTGCTATATCGCAGAACGATAACAACAAATCCAGATCCAGTTTTCGGACAGGCTCCCAGAAAATATTTGACATAAAAAAGAAGACTGCTTATAATTGTAACCAATTACAGTAAACTATTACATTAAAACGCAAATAGATTCATGCTGGTAGTTGGATAGAATGAAAGACAAAAAGATATTTCAAAAGATGACTGCTATAGTAACTGGAGCCAGTGAAGGCCTTGGCAGGGCAACCTGTATAAAATTTGCGGAAAATGGAATAAAAGTTTGCGGTATTGCAAGGACCAGGGAGAAGCTCGAATCACTAAAAGAGAAAATAACTGGCAGTAAAGGAGTTTTTTTACCAATTCCCGCAGATATTACTGATTATAATAAGATAAAAGAAGTCACTGAAGGTGTAATTGATAAATGGGATAAAGTTGATATTTTAGTAAACAATGCAGGTATCGGAAAATGGAGAGTACCTCTTGAGGAGCAGACAAAGGAAAGTATTGATAAGGTTATAGATACTAATCTTAAGGGTCTTATATATATCACAAAATTCGTAGTATCCCATATGATTAATACAAAAAGTGGATACATCTTTAATATATCGTCAACGGTGGGACTCGGACGCGGTAATCCAGGAAATCTGATCTATAGTTCTACAAAAAATGCTGTTACTGGTTTTAGTGATGGCCTTGCCAAATACCTAATGCCCCACAATATATATGCTACAACTCTGAATCCGGGAGGAATGAATACCCCTTTCTGGCAAAAAGCCGGAAAAGGAGAGGACAAAGGATCCGACAAGATCGACCCAGATAGTATTGCAGAGTTGATGCTCTATATCTTAAGACAACCCAAAGAGTTGCTTATAAAACAGGTTATTATGATGCCAACAAGTGAGATAGCTTAATTTCGATAAAAGGAGTTTACGTGAAAGAAAGAAGTGATAGTTCCAGTTTGAAAAATTCCCGGAAAGAGAAGAGAAGAAAAATAGTAATCATCGGGGCCGGCAGCGCCGCATTTGGTCTTAGCAGTCTGGTATGGCTGATGAAACACAAAGATTTATACGGTATGGAAATGGTTTTAGTAGATATTGCTGAAGACCGGTTAAAAACAATTGAAAAACTGGCAAATATTTTAAATAAAGCCTGGAATTCTAATATGACAATAAGTTCCAGTACCGGCTACAGGGAAGTATTAAAAGGATCAGACTATATTATTATATCCGTTGCGGTGGATAGAGTGCAGGCATGGCAAAAAGATATTGAAATTGCTCTGAAATATAATATATCCCATGTTGGAGAAAATGGTGGCCCTGGCGGGTTCATACACGCAGCAAGAAACCTTTCACTGATCTTGCCTATCATAGAAGATATTAAGATATTGGCTCCAGATGCATTTGTGCTTAATTTTACCAATCCTATGCAAAGAATATGTACTGCCTTAAACAAATTTATGCCAAATAGATTTGTTGGAATATGCCATCAAATACATCTTGGATATTTTATCCTGGGTGTGGCCTTTGCGGAGCAATTGAGGATTGATCTTTATCCCGGAATAAGATGGGAATGGAATAATGAGAAAATAGCCAGAGCATTTGAAATATCTGATAAGGCGGAAGAAGTTTTTTCAATAAAGGCAGCTGGAATAAATCATTTTACCTGGTTTATGGATGTGTTTAAAAGAAATGACAATAAATCAGTATATAAAGAATTTATAAAAAAAATGCACTCTTTACCAGAAAGCTTTGAGCCTCTTACCCAGGAGATATTTAAGATATTCGGGCATGTCCCGCTAGCAGGGGATAATCATATTTCAGAGTATCTACCCTATACATCAGATTTTCGTTCCGGAACTTTTAAAGATTTTGATATACAAAGTTTTAATTTCGGAAGCTACCTTGAACGGGGAGAAACAAGCTGGAACAAAATAAAGGATGTCGTTTATGGCCGCAAAGAACCGGACAGCTTATTGGGTGCGCGAAGTGAAAATGCTGAAAAAATAATTGCTGCATTTGAAAAAAATAAAAATAGTTATTTTGAATCACTTAATATGCCAAATAATGGCAGTATTTCAAACCTGCCTGGCGAAGCTATTGTAGATATACCAGCAGTAATCGGAGCAGGTGGAGTTTCGGGAATTACAATAGGGGAGCTTCCAAAAACTGTAGCAGAACTCTGCAGGAAACAGCTTATTATAAACGAGATGACTGTGGAAGCAGTTGTGTGTGGTGACATAAAACTCGTCTATCAGCTTATGGCCCTGGATCCGATGGTGAATAATTTAGATACCGCAATTAAGATTTCAGACGAATATATAAGATCTAATTTAAAATATCTGCCAGGTTTTAAATAAAAAAGGAAAAATTGTTTTTAGTATATAGAATTTAACACATGAGATGGACGCATATTGACAAAGTGGATTATGTGGAGTATCCTATGTAATAGGTTACAGTAATAGTTTACATGGAGGGGTTAAATGCCCAGAAAAAATATCTATTTAGTTGCAGAAGAGGCTGGGGTTTCCGTAGCTACAATATCCAGGTACTTCAGTAATCCTAAAATAGTTGGTAAATCTACCAGAGATAAAATAGAGAAGATATGCAAAAAACACAATTATAGGCCAAGTAGATTTGCACAGGCAGTAAAAACCAGGAAAATGAGAACTATTGCATTAATAACACCGGTACTGATCCAGTTAAAGCTATTGGAATTGATCGATAGTGTTGAATCTAATCTGGCCAAACATGGATATAATCTAAACCTATTTAATTTTAATTTAAATCACGATCGTCAGGTAGAAATTTTAAAATCCATTGATGAAAGGACAATTGATGGAGTAATAATGGCAGGAGGCGGCATATCCGGAGGAGATCAAAGTTTGGAACTGTTAAATATTATTAATTCCAGAGGTTTGCCGGTAGTTTTTACTGAAGGACGTCTGAATAATAGTAAAATACCCTCTGCTATAGTTGATAGCTACCATGGAGGAAAGATTGCAGCTGAATATTTAATAAAAAACAACCATAAAAAAATTGGAATTATTACCAGAGAAATTAAATATAGCATTATGAAGAGTAGGGTTGACGGCTTTGTTGACGCTTTAAATAAATCAAAAATAAAAGAAAAATTTATAATGGAAATAGCATGTCAAAAACCAACAAAAGATTTTAATTATATTAAGGATTATTTTGAAGAGAATACTAAAAAGATTATAGAGAAAGATATTACTGCTATATATGCCACGATGGATCCTATTGCAATATACCTTATTGACTATATGGGGCAAAGCGGCATAAAGATACCCGGTGATATATCAGTAATAGGCTTTGATAATCAGCTTTTTTCTGAGCTAACCAGTCCAAAATTAACAACTATTGATAATGACCTGGCCAAATTGGGCAAAATTGCTGTTGACAACCTGGTTAATAAGATTGAAAAAGGTAAGTATAAAAATATAGAGAATGTAGTTATACCGACACTGGTTGAGAGACAATCAGTAGCAACATTATAAAAATATTATTATTAAAAACTGTAGTTTAGGAGGTGATGGATTTTTGCGAAAATATTAATTAAGACAGGAGGTGATTTTATGAGAAAAATATTGATTTATTAGGAGATTTGCTTGAAAAACAAGAATTTGAGTAGTTGAAGTTCCAAACAAATCTCAATAAAGAGTATATTACAGTTTTAAGAAATGTAAAACACAAAGGAGTGAAAATGAAAAGGAAAATATGGATGGTGCTTGCACTTGCATTGGTTATAAGCATGTTTGCATCATTTAGCTTAATGGGATGTAAAGAAGAAGCAGCCGAAGAGACTGTGGAAGAAACCACTGAAGAAGCAGCCGAAGAGACTGTGGAAGAAGCCACCGGGGAAGAAGAGGCTGTTGAAGAAGAAGCTGAAGGGGAAATAATAATGGATGATATTACAATTTCAGTGACTCTGCACGGGCCTACTGCAAAGGATGAACAGGATGTAGCAAATCTTGAAAATATGTTGAGTATTGCTCAAAAGAAATATCCGAATCTTAAGATGGAAATAGAATACTTTGCATTTCAAGAATATAAAGAGCAGATGCTCACCAGAGCTGCGGCTGGAAATGTGCCGGATGTTTTAGTTTTTCCCGGTGCATGGAATAATTTCTTCGCCAAAAATGGTCTGGCCCTGGACCTTCGTCCTTATCTTGAAAATGGGGATTTTGGATTTGTGCTTGATGATTTTGCGGATGTGGCCCTGAAGGCCGGCACAACAATAGATGGCAAGATTCAATTTTTATCTAAATCTGCAGATTCTATGGTCATTGCGTACAATAAGAAGATGTTTGATGATGCTGGCCGGGAATATCCCAGTGATGATTGGACCTATGCGGATTTTGCTGAGGCAGTAGAGGCTCTGACAATAGAAGTTGATGGTGAGACAATTTATGGCTTTGCACCCAATAATATATTCTGGGCATTTATGCCGCCTATGGCAGCTTACGGTTTTGACGCAGGCAATACTCCAAATTATGAATACAATGTAAACTCATCCGAAGCTGTTGAAGCATTGGAAATGATCTTTGCCTTATATAAAGATGGTTTTATAATGCCTGA
>CAYRTF010000079.1:5751-7283 GCA_964427165.1 uncultured Actinomycetota bacterium
TAGTTAATCCTCCTGCGATTCCTAATATAAAAAGTGCCGGACCGGATATAGACTTTGACTTACAAATATTCCCTGCCGGTCCTAAAGGATCCCATGTTAGTTTTGCCGGAGGAATGGGATATGGAATCTCTAAAGACAGTGAGAATATTGAAGCAGCTATAGAATTTATTTCAGCATACTTTACTGACGAAGGAATGTTGCCATTCATAAATGCTGGTGGATTGGTTCCGCCTCTTAAGAGCATGATGGACAATGAAGCCTTCCTTGGTGCAGAAACCCCGCCATATAATCTGGGTGCATGGTCCGCGCAGCTTGAAGAGGCCATAACAATACCTTTTGTTCCCTGGTGGGACTTTGGAAATGTTAGCAATGCCCTGATTGATGCAATGTATAGGGTAAATGTTGAGGGGGCAGATGTACAGGTGGCGCTTGACGAAGCAGCTGAGCTGATTAATTATCAGATAACTCAATATCTTGAGGAAAATCCAGATGACAGGCTTCTGGACTGATAATATTGTTTTTTAAGGAAAAAGATGTCTGGTTTTCAGCGTAGTCTGAAAACCAGACATCCGCAGGTTGTTTAATTTCAAAAATAATTTTCAAAGGTCATTTAATATGAAATTAAGAGATAATATGGGAAGATCCAGACGAAGTGAATATATTTTAGCACTGTTATTCATAATACCGGGATATTCTTTATTTATATTATTTAATTGGGGTCCAAATATAATGAGCCTTATTTTAAGTTTTTTTAAGTGGGATATATTTACACCGATGAAGTTTATAGGTCTGGATAATTTTATAAAGCTTTTTACCGAAGATCCTCTGATCCCTCAAATAACTCTGAATTCATTTCTCTATTTCCTTTATACCATTCCTGCAATGGTGATCCTGCCATTGATAATAGCTATTTTACTTTCAAAAATAACAATTATGAGAGGTTTTTTTCAATCAATTTATTTTTTACCGATAATAGCGTCCGGAGTTTCTATATCCATTATGTTCAGGTACATATACAGTCCTTCGAATGGGTTAATAAATAATCTATTATTTTTTATTGATAAGAACATTAATTGGCTTACCGACACTAAAACGGTACTTTTTGCAATCTCCATAATCATTGTTTGGAAATCTGTGCCATTTTACACCATACTATATCTGGCTCATGTTCGTAATATTCCTTCTGAACAATATGAGGCAGCGAAGATCGATGGCTGCCGCGAACTTGGACTTCTAAGATATATCACGCTGCCTGCTGTAAAAACGACCGTCACATTAATAAGTATATTGAGTGTTTCTAATTCATTTTTTAATGGTTTTGAACAGGTAAAAGTACTGACTGAAGGCAGACCGCTGAATGCTTCCAATATTTTTGCATATTATATATTTAAAACAGGTGTAGAAGATATTAATGTAGGTTATTCTTCTGCTATAGCTTTCATGTTTTTTATATTATTTGCTGTAATTGCCATACCTATAGTAAGAAGACAATATAAGACAGTATAGTAGATAGTAGGATTTTATGAGTTTAA
>CAYRTF010000080.1:0-7224 GCA_964427165.1 uncultured Actinomycetota bacterium
ACCTGCAGACTTTTTTGCTCCTGGCGGATTTTTAAAAAAACAGCCACAGGTTTTTGCACCAGTCGGCTGCAATATCTTTCTCTTCACCGCATCCCTGTGTATTACCGATAGAATATTTTCAGTCTTATCCTTCCTGGCTCTCAGAATAAGCTCTGTTATAGCGATAAGGCCCTCTAGTCTGAAATACCTATAGCCGTACTCTATATTTGCTGAGTCTATCTCATCATAGACTATTTTATCATTATATTTAAAAATTGCTTTTAGGGTAATGATATAATCACAGATCCCCCGTGGCCCGGTTCCGCTATTTCCGGATACCGCACCTCCTATCGTACCCGGTATGCCTGCCAGAGGTGAAAGATCATATCCCTGTTTTGCCGCTTTCACTACCAGGGTCCGGGTACTGCACGCTCCGCCCGCATAGATAATACCACCATCTTTAAAACCGCAATGATCAAAACTTTTTCCAAGCTTCACTATTACGGTCCCGAATGCTCCATCTGGGAAAACTGTATTGGTGCCTGAGCCCAGAATGACATAATCCACACTATTTGAATCCAGCAGCTCCAGGATAAAGACCAATCCTTCTATTGAGTCTGCCCTGATCAATGCGGCCGCTTTCCCGCCTGTCCCCAATGAATTAAGCCCGGACACAGCATAGTCGGGGACCATTTTTCCTGACCCTGATCTATCGATTCTTTCTCTAATTTCTAAATAGTTCATCTGAAACCCGGGTTATGTCGCCCGCTCCCATTAGCAAAACTATGTCGCCCTGCCTCATTTTAATATTAAGGTACTCAGCAATATCAGAAAGGCCCGGTATATACACGATTTTACCGGAAAACCCATTTTCAATAAGGCTGTCTACGAGGACTTTTCCATTTATGCCCGGAATAGGTTGTTCCCCGGACCCATAAACATCAGTTATTATAAGTATATCGGCTTCATCAAAACAAAAGCTGAACTCGTTTTTAAGATGTGCCAGCCTGGAATACCTGTGCGGCTGAAATACTGTTATTATTCTTTCCATCTTTTCTTCTGAAGCAGCTTCAAGGGTGGCCCTCACTTCAGAAGGGTGATGTGCGTAATCGTCAAAAACTATTGCACCCTTTTTTTCACCTCTTTTTTCAAACCTTCTTTTAACCCCGGCAAAATACTTCAATACCTCCGCGGCTTTCGCAGGGTCGAGCCCAATTGCATGGCAGACACAGAAAGCAGCCAGGCTGTTTTTTATATTATGAAGCCCTGGAACATTCAGGTGAACCCTGAAGATCCCATGCCCAACACCCAGGTCATAGCAGGACCCAAGACTGGAATACTTTATATTAGAAGCTGTGATATCATTATCTTTATCCAGTCCAAAAGTAATTATATTTTTTTTTCCCATATCCTTGATCCGGCTTTTATCTATCTCATCACCATTTATTATTATCCATCCGTCTTCCCTTGTGTTTGAGATAAATTTGAAAAAGCTTTTTTCCAGTTCATCCATATCCTTATAATAATCAAAATGGTCCTCTTCTATATTCGTCACAACACTTATGAATGGATCATATTTCAAAAAGGAACCATCGCTTTCACAGGCCTCTGCTATCACAAAATCACTTTTGCCATAAATAGCATTAGAGCCCAGCTCATTCAATTCACCTCCAACGATAATAGTAGGGTCCATATCCAGGCCCCTGAGCATCATAGAGACCATGGAAGTGGTGGTGGTCTTTCCATGTGTCCCCGCAATAGCTATGCCTTTGCTTTTATTAAGTATCCACGATAATATGTCTGCCCTGCTGCGGACAGGGATGTTTTTTGATTTTGCTTCCAGTATTTCAATATTGCTTTCTGGTATGGCAGCTGAGTAGACCACTATATCGGCATCAGCGACATTTGTGGCATCATGGCCCATATATATCTTTATTCCTTCCTTTTCCAGGGAAGTGGTGTAGCGGGATTCCTTTATATCCGATCCAGCCACTGTGTGTCCCATGCCATTGAGGACAAGAGCGATCGCACTCATCCCGGCTCCTCCGATACCGACCAGGAAATAATTTGTATATTTATCAAGATCATTGTCAAGTACCAATATTTTCCTCCATAAGTCTGCCGGTAATTATTTTAAGACTTTCCTCCCCGGAATCAGGGATGGAGATACTCCTCATTTTTAAATATCTTTCCATACCATTTTTAAGAAGGTTCTTTATTATATCAGAAAGGGTCCTAACTGAAAGTTTGTTTTCCCTGAGAAGCACAGCTTTCCCCATATCCGCAATATATTTTGCATTGTAGAACTGGTGATCCTCTATAGCGTCCGGATACGGTATCAATACTGAAGGAATACCTGTGGCCGCAGTCTCAAATACAGTGTTTGCACCGGCTCTTGCTATTATCAGGTCAGCTATACTGTAGACCCGATCCATTTGATCAATATATGCTTTAACCCTGAAGATAAGATCATCATCCCCCCTTATTTTGCTTTCCACTTTCCGGCTGATATCAGCATAATACCTGCTGCCGGAAATAAGCAAGATCTGAATTCTGTTATCCCCGGCGAATTCCCCGTAGAGTCCGGCAACAGTATTATTGATCTTCTCAGCTCCCAGGCTTCCCCCAAAAGCTATGATTGTAAATCTATCCTTATCAAGACCCCATTTCCCGTATGGAGACACCGATCTCCTGTATTCCCTGACCGCACGGCGCACTGGATTTCCCGAAAATACAATTGATCCCTCTTTTGCCTTCAGGTATTTTTTAGTTTCCTTGAAACTGATAAATACGTATTTAGCTTTTGATGAAAAAAACTTATTCGATCTTCCAGGGATATAATTCTGCTCATGTATTGAAAAATCAATTTTTCTTACCATTGCCGCCAGAAAGACAGGCGCACAGACATAACCTCCCATACCAAGTATTACAGTTATCTTTTTTTTCCTCAATATCTTTAAAGCTTTAATAAAACCGGGTATCATGGCAAATATAAAACCGGCATAACCGGAAAGTTTTTTTAATGCAGACCCGCTTATTATAAGTCCGCGGGCCCTTACTTTGTAGAAATCTACACCCATGGCAGGTATCAGCTTATCCCCCATACCTTTCTCGGAACCGATAAAGCTCAATGCCGAGCCAGGATATTTTTCCTGAAGGTATTCTATGACCGCCATTGCAGGATAAAGGTGCCCCCCTGTTCCGCCTCCGGCTATAAGTATGCTTTTTTTTATCTTCTTGCTATCTTCCATTGCCTACTTTCCTGTTTATATCTTTTTTTATTCTTCTTACAAGCAGGTTCTGTCTGGAAATATTAAGAAGGATGCCCACACTTACCATGCTCAATAAAAGCGATGAGCCCCCAAAGCTTATAAATGGCAGGGTGAGTCCGGTAACAGGGATCAACCCTATGACTACTGCGATGTTTATTGCCGCCGGTACGGTTATAAGGCTCGTAAATCCCACAGCAAGCACTCTGCCATAATAATCATTTGTTTTTAAGCATATTCTGATGCCAAAAAATGCAAAGAGCAAAAACAATACCACAATAAGCATTGTCCCTATTAAGCCAAGCTCCTCTCCTATGATAGCAAAAATAAAATCAGTCTGCGCCTCAGGCAGATAGGAATACTTCTGTACACTATTTCCAAGACCAAGTCCCAGGATATTCCCTGATCCAAGCGCTATAAGCGATTGGTTGATCTGAAAATTAAATCCACCGCTCTCAGCGCTTCCATTGAAAAAAGCCAGTAGCCTTTCTCTCCTATAATCCTCAAGAAACATATATCCGGTAGTTACCAGGGCCCCGATAAATCCAAGGCTGATCATATGTTTTAACTTCACTTCTCCAACATACATCATTATAAAGATTATAAGCCATATGACTATAACAGTGCTCAGGTCAGGTTCTAAAAAAATAAGGATGGTCACAAGGCAAAGTACAAAAAATGATGGCCACAATATCCTCTTTATGACAGGATTTTCAATATAGCGTTTGCCAAGATGATCGGAAAAGAAAAACACAAGAGCCAGTTTAGCGAATTCGGATGGCTGGGGGCTAAAAAACCATAGGTCAAGCCATCTTTTTGCCCCACCGGATTCTATGCTGAAACCAGGTATGAGGACAAGTGCGAGCATTCCTATGACTATAAGTATAAAAATATTTGAAAACCTGCGGTACTTTTTATAATCTATTCTTGAGGCGATCAGAAAACAGGGAAAAGATATTAACCACCATGTGACCTGTTTCCTGATGAACCAGTATGGATCGTTGAAATATCTTTCCCCTACCGGTATTGATGCGCTGGATATCATCACTATTCCTATTATAGATAGAATAAGCGTGATTATGAACAGAAAATAATACTCAAGACCGATGCTGAATATCCTGTGTCTTTTGACCTGTTTTTCCATCATATTTTCCCGTATGACGACACCAGTTTTTTAAACCTTTCCCCCCGGTCCTTATAGTCTCTAAACATATCCATACTCGCACATGCAGGTGAAAGCAAAAGCACCCCGCCCGGTTTGGTTATCTTAAATGAGAGCTCCACTGCTTCTTCGAGACTACCTGACAGATATATTTTGTAATTGCCTGAAAGCGGATCCAAAAGTCCCTTTATCTTTGATGCTGCCTGCCCTATTAAAATAAGATCATTTACCCTTGATTCGATTATATCTGCAAGCATCAAGAAATCCATGTCCTTGTCTTTGCCTCCCAGTATCAGGGTCACCTCTTTTCCGAAATCCTGCAGTGCAGCAATGGTCGAGTCTGGATTTGTTGATTTTGAATCATTAAAACACCTGATCCCCGAAAGTACTCCAAGATATTCAATGCGGTGGCCCGGGACCTTATAATCCTTTACCGATCTTTCAATGGACCCCGGGGAGACACCTGCCAGTAGCGCCGGGATCATGGAAGCTATAATATTTGAAATATTATGCCTGCCCCTGAGCATACTTCCGCCTATATCGATACTTCCTGCATGTCCTTCGAAATCAAAGAATATGCTGCTTCCATCATACCGGAAATCATGTTCCGGACAACTTTTGAGACCAAACCTGATCATCTGAGGATGTTCTCTGTCTTTTTCAAGATCACGGATATTTCTTTTAATATACGGATCATCTATATTGATAACCGCAATATCATCGCTTCCCTGGTTAGAAAATAGATTAAACTTCAACCTTCCGTAATCACTAAGGCTGCCATGACGATCCAGATGATCGCTTGTTATATTCAGGAGTACACCAATGTGAGGCTTAATTGTCTTTGTCCTCTCTAATTGAAAACTGCTGACTTCTATTACACGCATGATATCATCATCCAGAACCGGTCTGCCATGGGATATCTTAAGCGTATCGAGCAGGGGAAAACCAATATTGCCGCATGCCATGGAAGGAATCTTTGAATCAGAAAATATTTTATTTATAAGATTTACCACGGTAGTCTTACCATTCGTACCAGTCACTGCAATAGTATTTTTCTTCTGTTTTATGCCCATAAGCGACCAGGCAAGCTCAAGCTCATCCCATATGGGAATATCTCTTTTAAAAGCCTCCTTAAACAAAGCTATATTGCCGGGTATTCCCGGACTGGAGATGATCAGTTTAATGCCCTTCAGTAATGAGATATCATCATTGGTGCCGCTGTCGATCATTATTTCAAGATATCTGCTGCAGTTTTTTATCCCCGGAGGACCATTCTTCAGTATCCTCTTATATATATCTTCCCTGTCCAGATCTATATTATTATCTACAGCCAATACCCTGCCGCCAAATCCCATAAGTACGGAAGCTGCGGAGATCCCTGTCATTCCCAGACCGATGATAAGTGTTTTTTTGTCCTTGAAAAAGGTATTAGGATCTATCACTATTTAACCTCTCAGGTAACAGTCCTCATATGGAAACCCTATCCGGGAGCTGGGCTCAGATCCAGTTCCTGGGTAGGCTCCTTTCAAACTAATCTATGAATTTTAAATAATATATAAAAAATCCAAGTGCCGAAAAAATAGCACACACAAGCCAGAAACGTATTATCACTTTGATCTCCGGCCATCCCAATAATTCAAAGTGATGATGGATGGGGGCCATCTTAAAGACCCTGCGCTTTGATGTCTTGAACCATAACACCTGGATAATAACCGATATGGTCTCTATCACAAATAATCCAGCTATGATTATAAGCAGGATCTCCTGCTTGAGTACGATGGCTATAGCTGCTATAAGTCCTCCCAGCCCAAACGACCCTGTATCACCCATAAATATCTCTGCAGGAGCAGTGTTCCACCAGAGAAAGCCTATACAGGCAGCAAGAGTGCTTGCACCTATCACTGCAACATCAATTCCATATGAGACATCGAGTATGGTCCATTCCAGGAATGCAATAAAACAAAAAGTCGCCAGCACAATGGAAGAGCTGCCGGCAGCCAGGCCATCGAGCCCGTCAGTAAGGTTAACTGCATTGGTCGTTGAGAGGACTATAAAAACAACAATTACATAATACCAATTTCCAAGTTCGAAATTTATATTTGTAAAAGGGATACTTATATATGTCGCGATATCAAGGACATATTTTGAAAACAAGACAAAGTATATGCATATTATTACCAGAAGAAATATTTTTACCCACCCCCTTAGTCCAAGTGAGCGCTGCCTTTTAAGGGCCATATAATCATCAATAAAACCTACAATGCTGCATAAGAGAAGTATTGAGGCTATAAAGATGCCTTCCATGCTATAGTCATCATGACGGTAATATTTTAGAAGACTGACTATTGCAAATGCTGCAGTGGAAGAAAGTACAAAGATGACACCACCCATAGTAGGCGTTCCCGCTTTTGTGGAATGGCTTTTCGGGCCGTCCATCCTTATTTTCTCACCGATGTATCTCTTTTTTTGAAAACCGATAAATAAAGGAGTCAATAAAAGGGAAATAAACCCCCCTATCGTAAGCGATAGAAATATCCAGTTCATTATTTATTACTCCTTCTTTGTTAAAAGCTTCGTTTAACGGGCCGGTTATTTAAAAGTTCCTGCAGCCTGTTTATATATACGAGATTATTTCTTCCATCTTATTTGCCCTTGAGCCCTTTATCAATACAATATCCCGGGGCTTGATAAGACCTTTCAAGCTAGCCCGGAATCCTTCCTTCTCCTGAAAGTAATAACACTGCCGGCCATCAGGATCGGCCCGGTTGTCCTTGAACCCCCTGTATATGTTTTTTGCCAGTTTACCTAATGCTA
>CAYRTF010000081.1:0-7218 GCA_964427165.1 uncultured Actinomycetota bacterium
CTTGTAATGCTGGCCTGTCCTGAAAGCCTGAATCCGGTTTTTGAGCAGAAGCTAACCGAGACGATAACTTTCCCGGTAGCGGAGTCAGAGTCCGGGTCCCTCCATTTTGACAGCCTTGAGGAGATACTCAGCCTGTCAAAAGAAGCAGATGCATTGGTAGTAGGACCGGGAATATCAAGAGAAGCAAGCACGATACATCTTGTGAGGGAACTTTTAAAGAAAGCCGATACTCCTGTCATCCTTGATGCAGACGGACTCCAGGCTTTATGCGGGCCCCATGATATTGAAGAAGAAGGAGACAATAAAATACCTGAAATGATCATTACTCCTCATCCAGGAGAGCTTTCTTCTATAATGGGCATTGGGAAAATAAAGCTGGAAGAAAGAATTGAGATCAATCAGGAAGCCAGCCGCAAGTTTGGAGCTGTCTCGGTCCTGAAAGGTGCCAGGACAGTAATATCCGGTACTGCTACCTACATCAACCCTACCGGGAACTGGGGAATGGCCAGTGCGGGTACAGGCGATATACTTGCAGGCATAATAGGTTCTCTTGTGTGCCAGGGAATGGAACTTTTAGAAGCAGCAGTATGCGGAACATACATACACGGGCTTTCAGCAGATATAGTAAGCAAAAGGACAAGCAAGACATCACTTATGGCAACCGATCTGCTGGAAGGGCTAAAAGAAGTATTTCTGGATATTGAAAGAATAAAATATAAAAAGGAGGAATAAGATGGAAGGGGAACGGCTGGTAAAGGATATAATGGTAAAGAAAGTTATAACCATACAAAAGGATGCCTCTGTTGAAGAATTATCTGAATTACTCATAAAAAATAAGATCAGCGGGGTACCCGTGACCGACAGTGATGGGAAATTAGCAGGTATAGCTACTGAAGGAGATCTGATAATAAAAGATTCCGACCTGCATTTTCCGAGGTACTTCAAATTGCTTGACAGTATAATATATCTTGAGAGTTTAAATAAATTTAAGAAAAACTTGAAGAAATTCCTTGGAACAAAAGTCGAAGATGTGATGACAGCGGAAGTAAAGACAGTGAAAGAGGAGACTCCAATAAATGAGGCAGCAAATATAATGATAAAATATAATATCAATAGGGTACCTGTGCTCGACAGCAAAGATGAGCTGGTGGGTATTGTGACAAGAGCAGATATTGTGAGATCTATGATATAGTGGGATGGGAAAAAATATAAATATATGAGAATAAGTTCCGAAAAAGACAAGCGCTATGCCTGGGCCGAAATAGATCTGTCAAATCTCGATCATAATATGAGACTTATAAAATCAGCAGGCTCTGATGAGGATGTTCAGGTAATGGCCGTGGTCAAGGCTGACGGATATGGACATGGAGCCGTGGAGGTATCAAAACAGGTATTGAAAAGCGGTGCTGCAGCTCTGGGAGTGGCGCTTGTAGAGGAAGGTACAAAATTAAGAGAAGCGGGTATTGGCGCACCTATATATGTCTTAGGGGAGTGTTCTCCCCATTCAGTAGCTGATGCTGTAAAAAATAAGCTTATCCTGACCATAAACTCTTTATCATCCGCAGAAGACTTTTCCGGTATTGCTGAGAAAGATGATGAAGACCTGCATGTGAATATAAATATAGATACAGGGATGAACAGGGTGGGAATAAACTGGAAGGATGCAGCAGGAGAGATACCGGTGATCAAAAAGATCAGGAGCCTAAACATAGAGGGTATTTTTTCTCATTTTTCCTGTGCAAGCGAGAAAGATGATGATTTTTCAAAATTTCAATGGGAAAGATTTTCCAGCCTCAAGAAAGAAATAGAAAAAATTCTACCGGATATTAATAATATATATCATTTTGCAAATAGTGCTGCATTTTTTAGGTTCCCATTCAGCCGGCTTGATATGGTAAGGATAGGATTATCGCTTTATGGGCTAAATCCTTATGGAGAGGGATGGGAAGAATGGATACCTGAAGAAACAAGAAATATGATCTCAGGATTAAAACCTGTACTGTCGCTTAAAAGCCGGATCTCATTTATTAAGAAGACAGGTGCCGGAGAACCAATATCATATTGCGGAACATTTAAGACAAAGACAGAAAGTGTGATCGCTACAATACCGGTGGGTTATGCCGATGGCTATAGCCGGCTTCTTTCAAACAAAGCAAAGGTACTTGTCGGCGGAATGGAAGCCCCGGTAGTTGGCAATATAACAATGGATCAATTTATGGCGGATATCACAGATATTGTAAAGGTAAAGAATGTCGAATGCGGCGATGAGGCAATACTTATCGGAAGGTCAGGGGATAAGGAGATACTGGTAGAAGATATTGCAAGACTAATGGGAACTATAAATTATGAGGTCGTATGCATGATCTCGGAGAGGATACCAAGAGTGTATAAATGATAATATGGTATCCGGACCGGAAATCTAATAAACTGGAGCATTAATGATCAACAGGGCAAATGGGGGGAACATATGAAGGTAATCGGCTTTAATGGCAGTCCAAGAAAAGAAGGCAATACCTCTATTGCCATAAAAACTGTATTTAAAGTACTGGAAGATGAAGGTATTGAAACAGAGATGGTGCATATTGCTGAGAAGCCTCTATATGGGTGCAGGGCCTGCGGGGCATGTAAGAAAACAGGTGATGGGTTTTGTATAATCGACTCAGATATATTAAATGATTGCGTAAAGAAGATGTATGAAAGTGACGGTATTATAATCGGCTCACCAGTTTATTTCGGTTCTGTCACACCCCAGGTAAAATCACTTATAGACCGGAGCGGTTATTGTTCAAGGGCAGGGGGATTTCTATTGAAAAGAAAAGTAGGTGCAGGAGTAATTGCAGCAAGAAGGCAGGGAGCAGTAGAGACACTTCACCAGATCAATAATCTTTTCCTGATAAACCAGGCCATTATTCCCTGTTCCATATACTGGAATATGGGTATAGGCAGGGAAGAAGGCGAGATAGTGAATGATAAGGAAGGTATGGATACTTTCCGCGTACTGGGTGAGAACATGGCCTGGCTGCTAAAGAAGGTCAAAAGCAGAGATAGCAAGTAATTCTTAAGATCGTGGATCTGGATATATGACCTGAAGTTTTAGATTAAAACAATAGTATATGCTATAAGAAAAATAGGATTAGGATGAAAGGATACAGATGATACAAAGAAGGACCAAGCTTAAAAAGATGCTAACCGGCTTGCTGACTCTTATTGTTTTCCTTACTCTTCTATTTCTAAGCACTGGATGTGTCTGTCCATTGTTTTCAATGCTTGAGAGATTTACAGGTCTTGATATCAGTACAGGCAAAAATATTGATACGGATACGATCGAGGATGAACTGATCTATCCAGGATCAATTGCCCTGGTACAGGTAAAAGGCGGTATAGACAGAATACTGGAGTTAATAGGTAAGTACGGCGTGGTATTATCAGAAGATGAGACCAGGGTATTGGAGCAGCTCCCTGAAAGTATAAAGGAGCAAGAAGTAGGCGCCACTGTGTACTCTACCCCTGATGAAAAAATGGATGTGATGGATTATTATGTTTCATTAAAAAATAGGGGATGGGAGATCAAGGATTTTGGCGGTGCCGGGGGGAACCTCAAGGGGAACAGCATGCTGATCGCTGAAAAAAATGAAAGGAAACAAGCACTGATGATAGCCGGCACCGAAAGCAATTCCTTTATTATTTTTATAGATCTTGACTGGGACATGCTTGACATGGAAGGATAGTAAGAGCGCAAAAAAGAAACTAATAATATATTTATAAAATAAAATAGACTTAAGGACAACGGTTTTCATCCCGTTTTGTACCTTGAGTGAAGCGAAAGGAATGGTTATAGAAATGAAGAGATTTATACCGGTCTTATTTCCGGCAGCACTGCTTGCAGTTGTGGTGACAGGCTGCACAACCGAAGATGCCGTTGGTGTAGGGATAAGCGTGTTTGCGTTTGTATGCTGGGGCATACTCGCCCTTATAGGGCTGCTTCTATTTGTGCTATGGATAGTGACCCTTGTTGATTGCATAAAGAGAGGCAATGATGAATTTCCAAATGCTACAGAAAATACCAAAATCATCTGGCTGGTGGTGCTCATTGTCACTTTTGTGGTAAATTTCTGGTGGGTAGCAGCGACCGTCTACTATTTCATGGTAATGAAAAAGATGCCCAGAAAAAAATAGGAATAGTGGCAGGATAGCAGTTTTCTATATGGGAACAGGCTTAAAAGATATATTAAAGGTGAAAGCCTATTATGGGAAATATTTTAAAAGAGCTTTTTGATTGCACCCGGGTATGGGTATTTACCAGTATATCAATGCTCAAATAAACAATGCGGGGACTGTTATTCCCCTGAATCCCTGCGGGATGAAAACTCATTTATTATATTTGAAATAGCCGGGGGGACAATATCTTTCTGTTTTATCATATTCATTATATTTTTTGGTCCCACTTTTTTTACAATATAGCCGGTAATGGCTCCAAGTACGGCTCCTCCTACTATAAATCCGATATAATTCTTATCAAAATTTTTACCATTATCCATTTTTTAAACCCCCGTAGGTTGTAAGTAGTTTTCTTTCTTCAATCATTATAACTCAATATATATTAGTATTTCAAAAGAATAAAGATTATTTTTGCATATGGCAAAGAAAACATCGTATTAAAAATTTTTACTTAAGAATTATGTGATTATAAAATGTCATTGCCAATTGCCAATTGCCATATTATAATGGCAATAGTTAATAATTACATCACCTGCAAAATAAATGATTATGAAGTTTAAAACAAAAATAGATAATTTTGGAAGAATAGTGATTCCAAAAAAGATCAGGGATGAATTTGGGATCTCAAAGAGCTCTGAGGTAGAGATCAATACCACAGACAATGATGAGATCATTATCAAACCCGGGAGAAGCAGGCCCTTTATTGAAAAAAGGGATGGTGTTCTGGTGGTATGCTCTGAACCTATTAGGCCATTGGAAGGTGTTCTCGAAGGTGACAGGGAAGAGAGAATAAGAAAAATACTGAGGGACATAGAGGTATGAAGGTACTATTTGACACGAATGTAATAGTTGCGGCATTTATCAATTCCCACCCCGAACATAGAAGGTCCCTGCCATGGCTTCAAAAAGCAGTGAAGAAAAAAATCGAAGGTCTTGTCTCAGTTCATTCACTTATTGAGGTCTATTCGGTTATTACCAGGCTTCCGCTGAGCCCAAAAATAAGCACAGATCTTGCCCTGAAGCTTATCAAAGAAAACATCCTTAATAGTTTTAAACTTATCACTTATAGCTCAGAAGATTATATTGATCTGCTTGCCTCCCTTGAAAAGAATAATATTTCAGGCGGAGCAAGCTATGATGGACTGATCCTGTGGGCGGCAGAGAAATCAAAGGCAGATAAAATAATTACCCTAAATGTAAATGATTTTATCAGGATATCGCCTGGACTCGCAGATAAAATATCTAAACCATGACAAAGTAATAATAAGATCTTTAGATATATACAGAAGGCAGATCACATATTCACTGCTCAAGTATCATGATCTCTGATGTTTCTTGAATCCGATAACTTAAATTATGATAACTGAGAATGCTTGATGGTACGGTGATCCATAAGACATTCTACAAATAAAATTTTGAATTTATGTGATAAACGATATTTATTACCTCATATTAAAAGGTATCGAGAGACTTTTCATTGCCTATAATAATCTAAAATTAATTGCATTATTAATATGATTGCTTTATCATGATTATCCAATTTTTATGGCATAGATAAAGGCAGGAATAAATTGAACGGACAGGGCACAGGGATCAAGAATTACAGGTATTTTGACATTATAGTAGGATTATTCGTAGCGGTGCTCCTTATATCGAATATTGCCTCGACAAAGATAGTCGATATATGGAGATTTACTTTTGACGGAGGGACGATACTTTTTCCTCTTTCATATATCTTTGGAGACATACTTACTGAAGTCTATGGATACAGACAAAGCAGGAGAGCGATCTGGATCGGGTTTCTAAGTGCTGTTATCATGTCTATTGTGCTGGGTCTTGTGGGCCTCATAAGCCCTGCTGAGGGCTGGAATCTCCAGGAAGCCTATATGGCAATACTTGGACAGGCTCCGCGTATAGTCACAGCTTCGCTGATCGCATATTTTGCCGGAGAATTTTCCAATTCTTATATACTTGCAAAGATGAAAGTATTTACTAAGGGGAAATGGCTCGCTGCAAGGACCATAGGTTCTACAATAATAGGTGAGGCAATAGACACCCTGATATTTGTATTTATAGCTTTTTACGGGGTATTTTCAAATAGCCTGCTGCTTGTCATAATAGTTTCCAACTATATTTTTAAGGTACTATTGGAAGTAGCTTTTACACCTTTGACTTATAAAATAGTAAGTTTACTAAAGAGAGCAGAAGGTGTGGATCATTATGACAGGAAAACAAATTTTAATCCTTTCCTGTTCTTTGGAAGGGAAAGCAAATAGATATGCACACCAGGTAATGCCCGGCCATAAAACCAGGTAAAAAATATTTTTACCTTTGGTCCGTAAAAAGGGTTTCTGTTAAGAAAGGATCTTGCAGGCGGCTAGTCTATATCAAGCTCAAGCGGAGGATAGCGGAAATGTCCCACCACAGCATACTCATTAAGGACGTCAACTTCACTTATGCTACCGAACTCAGCGGATATCATTATAACAAGAGGTATGCCGTCCTCATTTTTATGGGGTGACACAAAACCTCCAAGATCCTTGTATGGATTATCAGGATCGAATTGAAAATAAAGGATATCTCCCGGTTGCCATAGTATTATATTGTTCGGGTCACCGGCTTCATATTCAAGCGGGAGTTCAAGAGCATGTCTCCTGAAAAACTGTTCCTGGAAAAACACATCACGGAAGTCGATGTATTTTATAGCTTGTTTCCTTCCCTTTATATCCATCGGATAGTCATCCTTATGTTCTGACATATCTTTATATATCAGCTCCATCAGGTCAAAACCAGCATCATTTAGGACAACTGAGATAACATCTGTGGAGATCCACACATTATTTGTGGGATAACCGCTGTCGGGGAAGGTCTCATAACCGTATGCAATGTCTTCTTCTATAAGTTCTAAAAGTCTTAAGATTATTTGCTTTTGAATATCGGATAGTCCAAGACCCTCAGTTTCTGAACTTTCTGTATCTGAGGAAGTACCGTCTTCTTCAA
>CAYRTF010000082.1:0-380 GCA_964427165.1 uncultured Actinomycetota bacterium
TGGAAGAGGGATGGCTCTTTTCTCGATAAAACTTAATGTAGAAGACATAAGGCTATCTTTTTCTGATAGATCAAAGGGAGCTTCGTTCTACCTTGATATCGACCTGGATAAAGTTCCCGAGAAGAAGGATCAATCCATTATCCCTCAAATCATAAAAATGGACAAGGATGTCAACATAGTTGGAGGAGTCAATAATATCATCAAAACCATTATTGAATTTCAACTACAGAATAAAGATATGAATTTTTTTTATGGAACTCCGACACAGATTCTTGTTACAATGAGGGAGGTACTTAAAAGAGATAAAAGTCAGGGTAGCTATCCCTCTTTTGATGATTGGGAAAAATTAATTAATTTTATAGATCAGAACGATATAAAGA
>CAYRTF010000082.1:390-4679 GCA_964427165.1 uncultured Actinomycetota bacterium
ATATAAAGATCACGGAAATACCGGTATTGACAGATAATTGTAATTTGATGGGTGAGATAGCCGAGAAAATTTTCAATATGAATATTTCACGCAGGGGAATACAGAGAGTGATGTATAATGAAATAAAGCCTCTTGTTCCCTTAAAGCTTGATCTTTTGAATTATACGATTATCGATGATGGACCAGGATCTCAGAGGAAAGATATGGCTGGATCAAGTAAGAATGGCAGGAACAGTGAAAGAATAAAACTATATGATGAATCAAGACTTGCCAGCAGGTTTAAAGATGAAGAAATAAGATGTATAATTGATGCACTAGAAGAAATGATCAATAGACTTGGTAATAAATATTACATTTCTACAGGTAAAAACATAGAATTTAAAAAGTCAAACAATATTATAAAATTTATAATCGAGTTAGCAGAAAAAGATTAAAAACGCAGCAATAATATATGGACGATAGCATTAAATTATTAAAGGTCTCCTCTAAATCAAAACCGAACTCGGTAGCAGGTGCTATTGCGGGAATAATAAGAAGTGATGGCAGGGTACAGGTACAGACAATAGGGGCGGGAGCTCTCAATCAGTCAATAAAAGGTATTGCCATAGCGCGTGGTTTTATTGCACCAACAGGGCAGGAACTTGTCTGTATACCTTTTTTTAAGGATATTGAAGTAAACGGGGAAGTAAAGACTGCCATTGTATTATCGATTGAATCCAGGTAGATCTATCTCTATCCTCTTTCAACCTTCAAAAATTTTTAGTAAAAGTTCAATAAACCAAATTATCGATGTAAAATAGTTTGCTGTAAGTTATTTGGAAGATAACTTATGAACTTAAAAATTACATATAAAATTTAGTGCTGTGACAGAAACTAAAATGTTAAAAGAACCAGGGATTAATAAAAATTTAACGAAAAAAGTATATATCGAGACATTTGGATGCCAGATGAATGAGCATGATACCGGGAGGATGCTTTATCACCTGGAACAGATCGGTTACGGACAGTCAGAAAAACGTGATGATGCGGATATTATAATAATCAATACATGCGCAGTAAGAGAAAAAGCCGCAAACAGGCTTTTTGGACATCTGGGTAATTTAAAACCAATAAAAGAGGCTAATCCCGGTATGCTTATATGTGTCGGCGGCTGTACTGCACAAAACATCAGGGACCAGATACAAAAAAAATGTCCATTTGTTGATATTGTATTCGGCACACATAATATTTCAGAACTTCCAGCATTGATAGAGCAAAGGATAAGAGGAGAAAAAAGTATCTGCTCTATAATAAATGATGGATTTGATCATGATCTTAATAAGGTGAAAAGAGTTTCAAGTTTTCAGGCACTTGTACCCATCACGATAGGATGCAATAATTTCTGTTCATACTGCATAGTCCCGTATGTCAGGGGAAGAGAGAAATCCATAGAACAGGCCAGTATTATCAGGAGTGTTAAAGATATGGTGTCTGGAGGGATAGTAGAAGTAACCCTTCTGGGACAGAACGTTAATTCTTACGGTAAGGATACAGGCAAGGACATAAATTTTTCAAATCTTCTGGAAAGTGTTTCTGATATTGCCGGCTTAAAGAGAATCAGGTTTATGACTTCACATCCCAAAGATTGTTCTCCTGACCTTGTCAGGGTCATTAAGGAAAGAGATAATATTGTCAACCATTTTCATCTCCCATTGCAGGCAGGTTCAAATAATGTTCTGGAAAAAATGAATAGAGGCTACACAAGAGAGCAGTACCTGGGTATTATAGATAATATCAGAAACAGTATTAGCAACTCCACAATAACCTCGGATATAATAGTAGGTTTCCCGGGTGAAGAGAGAAAAGATTTTGAAGATACGCTTGATATGGTCCGAAGGGTCAGGTTTGGAAGGGTCTTTACATTTATATATTCTCCCAGGGAGGGTACAGATGCGTCAAAGATGGAGGATGCTGTTCCTTTGGAAGAGAAGAAAAAATGGTTCAATGAGCTGCTGCAGGTACAGAATAAGATATCGTGTGAAGAAAATGAGAAATTCTCCGGGATGAAGGTTGAAGTGCTGGTTGAAGGTAAAAGCCATAAAGATGGGGGATTGCTGGAGGGAAGAATGGAAAACAATACCGTAGTAAACTTTGAGGGCAGCACAAACCTTATTGGAAAAATAATCCCTGTCAGGATTGTCCATGCAAGAACTTTTCATATGATGGGTGAACTTGTGAGTTAATTCCTTATAAAGGATAGACTCATATGAAAGAAGTATTATAAATCCTTGCAAGCAAGGCAAAAGGAAAATGTTTATCAAAAATCAATCAGGCAGGAATACATAGAGTTAAATATAATGAGGTTTGAGCAATACTGGATTAAATATGGAAATACTAAAAGCAAGTGAATTTAAAGAATTAACAAATACTCTCGAAAAGTTTTCAATAGATATGGGCCTATTGAAAGATAAACTAATAAACCTCAAAAAGATCATTGTGATATGCGGTCCTACTGGTATAGGTAAGAGCAGTCTCGGAATAAATATTTCCAGTTTTCTAGATACCGATGTGATTTCTGTGGATTCCATGCAAGTATACCGGGGGATGAATATAGGAACAGACAAGATAGATACAGAGAAGTACGGTATCAAGCAGTATATGGTCGATATATTTGAACCTGACCATAAGCTATCGGTGATGGAATTTAAGAATATAGTAAAAAATATTATAGAGAAAGAATTTATTAAATACCGGAAGATCCCGGTAATGGTCGGAGGTTCCGGTTTATATATCAGGGCTATCATTGATGACCTGGACAAAGGTCCGGGAGAGGATAGGGAATTCCGTAAAAGCATTGGAGAGGATATTAAAAAAAGAGGCTCTAAAAAGTATTACGATAGACTACTTAAAATAGACAGGGATTATGCCTTAAAAATAAGTGAAAACGATAGCAGGAGGATTATAAGGGCCCTGGAAGTATTTCATCTTTCAGGGATCCCTTTTTCGCAATTGCAGAAAGCCTGGAACAGGAAGACTGAATGTGAAGTGACCTTTGTGGGCCTTAACAAGGATAGAAGCCAGCTTTACCTGGACATAGAGAAAAGAGTAGAAGATATGTTTGAAAGAGGCCTGGTGAGAGAGGTTGAATCTCTTGTTAAACGGGGCAGCAAGGACTCTTTGAGTCTCAGGCAGGCTGTGGGATATAAGGAAGTAGTGGACTATATTGAAGGTAGAATAGACCTTGATAAATGCAAAGACGAGGTAAAGAAAAACTCCAGGAGACTTGCAAAAAAGCAGATGACCTGGTTTGGACGGGATAGTAGAATTAATTGGATTAGAGTAGATAATTATGATAATATGTTTGATTTAATAATAGATACTTTAAAGATAATCGATAGGGAATTGCAATATGAAAAGTATTGAATTTTCAAAGCTCAATGGTCAGGGAAACGACTTCATCCTTATAGATTCTTTTACAGACAATATAGAACTTTCGGCAATGCAAATAGCATCAATGTGCGACAGGCACTTTGGTATTGGCGCAGACGGACTGATACTTGTGAAAAATTCTGATATTTGTGATTTTTACATGGATTACTATAACCAGGATGGCAGTAAGGCAGAGATGTGCGGCAATGGTATAAGATGCATGTCAAAATTCATTCATGATATGAAACTGAGCACCAGGGATAAGTTTAGTATAAATACTCTTGCAGGAGAGAAGACTATAGAGCTTGATCTATCTAATGGATATGTAAAAAGTATAAGAGTCGATATGGGTCCTCCCATATTTAATCCGGAAGATATACCGGTTGCTTTGAAGAGCACAGAAGTTTTTGACTATAGATTAACTACCCAGAAGAGAGATTTTTCAGTAAATTGTATTTCGATGGGAAATCCTCACTGCATTGTTTATCTTGGGGAAAATGATGATCTTGAAAAGATTCCTCTTGATATCTGGGGGCCACTGCTGGAAGAACACTCCTTTTTTCCAAGAAAGACAAATGTTGAGTTTGTTAAGGTCTTATCAGACAGTGTGATAAAAATGAGAGTATGGGAAAGGGGAGTAGGCGAGACCCTGGCCTGTGGCACCGGTGCGTGTGCTGCAGCGGTAAGTGCATTTAAATCAAAAAAGATCGCCGGACAGGCGGTCAGGGTAAAAGTACCTGGCGGCGAGCTTAATATTATTTGGAAAGGGGATGCATCAAGCGTCTTCCTTGAAGGGGAAGTCGAGCACAGTTTCAATGGAGTGTATTGTCTTGAATGGTAGTTTTTTGAAATAGCCATGGAATAAATAGAAATGATACACT
>CAYRTF010000082.1:4689-7098 GCA_964427165.1 uncultured Actinomycetota bacterium
ACCGGAACAGAAGAAATAGTAGGAAGGAATTAATAAATGAAAATCGAAGAGTCAAAAAGGCTTAAGGGGCTGCCACCTTATTTATTTGCTGAGATCGATAAGATCATTAAAGAAAAAAGAGACCAGGGTCTTGAC
Source organism: uncultured Actinomycetota bacterium (assembly GCA_964427165.1). GTDB lineage: Bacteria > Actinomycetota > Humimicrobiia > Humimicrobiales > Humimicrobiaceae > M55B120. The sequence continues at coordinate 4,825 of CAYRTF010000082.1, forward strand.
GTGATAAGTCTTGGAATTGGAGATCCGGACATTCCCACACCCGGGGGCATAATAGATACAATCCAGGATGCAGCTGAAGATCCTGTTAACCATCAATACCCTTCAAGTTATGGAATGGATCTTTTCAGGGAAGCTGTTGCAGACTTCTACGTGGATAGATTCAGTGTGAAGATAGACCCGGCCAGTGAGGTCATCCCGCTTTTGGGTGCAAAGGAAGGTATTGCAAATATAGCATACACTTATATCGATCCTGGAGATCATGTACTTGTTCCTGATCCATCCTACCCTGTTTACAGCATAGGAACGATGTTTGCGGGTGGAGTTACTCATATTATGCCGATGGAAGAAAGAAATAATTATATAATCGATCTGGATGCTATAGATAAAAATATCGCAGCAAAAGCAAAGCTAATGCATGTAAACTATCCTAATAATCCCACCTCTGCTGTTTGCAGTATTGATTTTTATGAGAGATTGGCAGAATTTGCTTTAAAAAATAATATAATCGTATGTCATGACAATGCCTATTCTGATACTTATTTTGGCGCCAATAGGCCGGTAAGCTTTTTAAATGCCAGTGGATCAAAAGAAGTGGGAATCGAATTTTATTCACTTTCAAAGACTTTTAATATGACGGGCTGGAGAATAGGTTGTGCTGTGGGAAACAGGGAAGTGATAGCAAGTCTTGGGAAATATAAGACTAATGTAGATTCAGGTGTTTTTAATGCAATCCAGCATGCTGCAATAAAAGCTTTAAAAAATTATAAGGAATATAGCGGCAGAAACAATAAGATCTATAAAAAAAGAAGAGAGATGGTAACAGGTATCCTGGATAATATAGGAATTGATCATTATAAGTCAAATGCTACCATATATGTATGGGCAAAGGTCCCTGAAGGCCATACATCAAAATCTTTTGCAAAACTGGTGCTCGACAAGGCAAATGTAGTTGTGACACCGGGAAGCGCCTATGGAAAATTCGGAGAAGGTTATTTCAGGATATCACTCACTATTTCAGATAACAGGCTAAAAGAGGCCCTGGATAGAATAGCCGGTACTTTTTAGACTGCATATCATGGCATATATTATTTAAATTAAGTATTTTTATGGCAAAAGAAAAAGCCCTATTAGTCTTTATAAGTTTTACTCAAAGAATCAAAAGTATCCCATCTAATAGTGGCTATAGTATGAGCGCTGATGAAAATACCAGTGAACTCACTAATTTAGCGGTAAGCGCAGGTGCTGAAGTCATGCAGGTGCTTAGTTACCGTCAAATAAAACCAAATCCAAAATACTTTATAAGTACCGGACGTCTTGAAGTAATCAAGAATATACTATCTGAAAACGAAGTCGATCTTGTAATCTTTGACGACGAGATAACCCCAACACAGCAAAGAAACCTACAAAGAAAACTTGATGTAGGGGTGGTGGACAGAACCGCGCTCATTCTTGATATATTCGCACAGAGGGCCCGCAGCAGAGAGGGTAAACTGCAGGTTGAACTCGCACAATTAAACTACCTTCTGCCGAGACTTATCGGAAGGGGTGTCGAACTTTCAAGGCTCGGTGGTGGTATTGGCACCAGGGGTCCGGGGGAAACACAGCTTGAGGTTGACAGAAGAAAGATAAGAAATAAAATAAGCGTTCTGGAAAAAAAGATCAGGCAGATCTCTACCCAAAGAGACACACAAAGAAAAAGCAGGAATGGTAATATTTTCCAGGCTGCTCTAGTAGGATATACTAATAGCGGCAAATCCACGCTTCTGAATTCATTGACAAAGTCAGATGTAGAGGCAAAAAACATGCTTTTTTCTACTCTTGATTCTACTACCAGAAAGCTCGACCTGGACGTTAAGCCAGACGTGCTCCTTACCGATACGGTAGGCTTTATAGAAAAACTTCCTCACCAGCTTATTGCAGCCTTTAAGTCTACGCTTGAAGAGGTAAGGATATCTGATCTCCTGCTTCTTATAGTAGACATAAGCAATACTGGTTTTGAATCAAACATTTTAAGTGTAAAAAAAGTACTAAAAGACATCGAGGTATGGGGGAAACCTTTTATAATGGTATTTAATAAGACCGATAAGGTAGAAAAGGGATTACTGGACAGTATGCGCCTAAAATACAGGGGCTGCATTTTCATATCTGCACTGAAATGTACGGGACTTGAAGACCTGAGAGAAAGCATAAAGATCAATATTGAAAAGCATAATCTGACCATCAGGGTAAAAATACCATACAGTGATCAAAAAATAATTTCATTTATATACCAGA
>CAYRTF010000083.1:0-7047 GCA_964427165.1 uncultured Actinomycetota bacterium
AGATATCACTGTGAAATACACTTTTTAGCTTTTGGCGATTTACGATCTTCTCAGGTTCATCAAAACCAAAAATACTTCCATCTTTTAAAAGCATTATCTGGGAACTATTCTGTATGGCCAGATTGATATCATGGAAAATCCCGACAATCGTCTTACCTTCTTCACGGTTTAGTTTTAAGAAAAGATTCATAAGCTCAATTTGAAAATTTATATCCAGATGAGATGTGGGCTCATCCAGAAGCAGTATTGGGCTATCCTGGGCAAGTGCCTGGGCTATTACCACCCTCTGTTTTTCCCCACCTGATAGCTCATTAAATTTCCTGTCAGCAAACTGTGTTATTTTTGTCTTCTCCATAACCTCCCTGACAATTTCGAAATCTTCTTTGCTCTCACTTTCAAATCTCGAAATATAGGGATGCCTGCCCATCAGCACCATCTCTTCAACAGTAAAGCTGAAACTTGGATTGGTTGACTGGGGGACCACTGCTATCAGCTTTGCAATATCTTTAGTATTCAATGTTGAAATATCATTTCCATCCACTTCAATGCTTCCATCAAATTTTCCCAATATTTTACTGATTATGTTCACAAGGGTACTTTTTCCTGCACCATTTGGACCCAGGATAGAAACAAAGCTTCCCTCTTCAATATCAAAGCTTATATCATTTAATATCTTATTGTCACCATAGGAAAAATTTAAATCCTTAACTGACAATATATTATTGATGGTCTCCATATCTTATATTCCTGTTTCTTTATTAAAATACCTGTTTTTTGGTCCTGATAAGTAAATACAGGAAAAATGGTACCCCTACAATGGATGTTATTATCCCGACCGGTATCTCTCTTGGCGCAAGGGCCATCCTTGCCAGGGTATCAGATGCGAGGAGGACTATCCCTCCGGCAATAGCAGAGGTCGGATACAGGACTTTATGATCCGGTCCTACTATTAACCGCATTATATGGGGAGTAATAAGACCTACAAATCCTATGATCCCGCTCACTGATACAGCCATAGCTGCGATAAGTGAAGCCATTACCAGCAATGTCCTTTTTACCCTGTCAGTCTGGACCCCCAGTTGAGATGCCCTCTCATCGCCAAGTGAAATAATATTCAGATCCCTCATATAAAATCCAGATACTATGATCAAAAGGGTTACTATCGGAGCCAGAATATTAAATTTAGACCATGATGAAGCTGTTAAACCTCCCATTAGCCAAAAGACCACTTTTGCCAGATCATGGGATTGGAACATCAAAATAAAAGAAGTCATTGAACTAAGCATTGCGCTCAGGGCAATACCAGAGAGAAGAAGCGTTATTACTGCTATCTTCCCTCTGGCACTAGAGATGCTGTAGACAAGAAAAGTAGTAGCTAAAGCACCCAATAAAGCAAAAATCGTGGTAGTTGAGATATTTATGAAGCTGACTGTAGAAGTAAAAAGAAGTCCGATAGTAGCGCCGAAAGCAGCGCCTGCTGAAACACCTATAACAAATGGGTCCGCCATAGGGTTCCTGAAAAGTCCCTGGAATATGACACCGGAGCTTGCAAGTGCTATACCGACAAATATCGAAAGAAGGATTCTTGGCAATCTTATAGTAGCGATTATCGCTATATCCTGAGGGCTCAGATACCCTGTATCTATCAAAGAATTGATTCCCGGGATAAAGCTGGCAATTATAATACTTGTCTCTTTAAAGCTAACTTTCGCTGCCCCGATTGAAGCAGCAGCTATTATCATAAGCACCAATACTATCATCAGTATAATAATATATTTTGTTAGCTGGCGTCCTGTTCTCATACCTGCCTATAATAATCTAAATATAATAAAATTTATGAATAAAAATACAACTTCCATGATCTCACTCGTCCCACCGATTATATCTCCGGTTATTCCGCCTAATCTCCTGGTAAAAAACCAGCTTACAAATAGTAGCATAAGCAAGAATATAACTACTGCGGAAATTGCTTTTATCAAGAGATAAAATAATATAAAAAGGCCTAAGGGACCATTTGTTAGGCTGCCTGAAAAAACAGCTACTGCCCCATTCGTTAGAAAGTAACCTGAGGCAATATATCCAGTTATAAACAATGGAAATAAGTATACAGTTGACAAATAAGTGGGTTTTTTCTTATTTTCCTTTTCGGTAAATATGCTTGTCAGGCTGCTGCTCCCTCTTGCATTACCATGCCTGCCCATTAAATAAACCATGCTCCACCTGCCAAAGGCGGGCGTAAACAAGATAACAAGATAGAAAAATATAGAATTTGAGGGATTTGCTTCGGCAAGATAATACACTAAAGAGATCTTTAGCAGCAATAAAAATATTATGGCTAATACTCCATATACCCCAATATCACTTTTCTTCATTATTTTAAGGATTTCACTTTTTTCCCTTCTTCCCGAAAAGACACCGTCCGACATATCGCATAATCCATCAATATGGGCCCCTCCAGTGATCACTATCTGTAAAATGACCATAAAGATAACCGATAGAAAAACAGGTGTCACAAAATTCAAAGCAAAGTAAAAAACAGATAGAGCCAGGCCTATAAATAAACCTATTAGTGGGAAATAAACAAGGGAATCAGATATTTTCTCCTTTGATTTAATATATTTTCCAGAAATTTTTATAATGGTTAAAAATCCTAGAGCATTCATAAGATTTGTCATTTCAACCTCTGCTTCAGGCCGGCAATGAAGAAAAATACCTCATCCGAACCAGCTGCTATATCCTTATTTATCATTCCCATCAGGTCCCTGAATATCCTTCCAAGAGGAAAAGCCGGTACAACTCCCATCCCTATCTCATTTGAGATTATTATAATATTCATATCTGTTTTAGATATTCTTTGAAGAAAATATCTAAAGTAATCGAGGGCTTCCTCTTCTATTCTTTCTTCAAGCCTGTTTCCTATTATCTCCATATTGTCCAGTTTGTAATTATCAATCAATCTGAACAGGAGATTCGTTATGCAATCAATAATTACTGTCTTTATTCCATTTGACTCCATGCTGGAAATGATAATATCAAACTCTTCCTTATCAGATCCTTCTTTTTCGATCTCAAAAGTGATCCAGTCCGCAGGACGCCTCTTACGGTGGACATCAACCCTCTTTTCCATCTCTCTATCAGTGATTTTGGCAGTAGCAAGATAGGCTATTTTACCCGGGATCGATGCAGCCAGTTCTTCGCCATAGCTGCTTTTACCGCTTCTTGCTCCTCCTAAAATCAGATAAATTTTTGCCATTTATACTCCTTTTGTTTTAGCATACTTACTACTGAAGGGGGGACAACAATAGTAAGTATACTAAACTTTTAGGCCTTTACCTATTTAATCATTTCAAATTCACCGAATATATCCGGGTGGATAGCTGTTGCCATCATACTTAGCCCATTAATAGAATTCTGATTCGGCCTTTCTACATAATTTGCTGTGACTATATACACTTCTTCATTTATAACAGCATTTACACTTGCAAACCTCTCGTCTTCAAGAATGAAGTCCGGTGTTGCTGCATCATACATGCCGCCATCACCAGCTATTATTATATCGGGATTGTTTTCAAGTAATTTTTCTATGCTATATTCAACATATCCTTCAATTCCATCTGCAGCTACAATATTTACTCCTCCTGCATATATAATAAGATCATCAATAAATGTACCCGAACCAGTACTCCACAGCGGATCACTATATACCATATAGAATACTTTTGGTTTCTTCTCTTCCTCTATATCTTTGACTTTTGAATAAATTCCATTCATCTGTTCCTCAAGGTCATTGCTGATTTCCTCTGCTTTATCTTCCAGGCCAAGTAATCTGCCCATATTTAATATCTCACCGTAAATCGCTTCAATGCTGCTTACTTCTACTGTGTATACGGAGATACCATATTCCTTTACTCTCTCAATATTTTCAGGAGGGTTGCCGGAAAGGACTATCAATAGATCCGGATCGGCCTCTACTATTTTTTCCATATTAAAGCCCTGATAGTCTCCAAATCCTTCAAAACCTTCTGCGAGAGGTTCATTGCTGTCCACACTCCAGTTATCCACTCCGACTACTTTATCCATTCCGCCCAGGGCATCAATAGTCTCAAGTGCGCTTGGTGCGAATACGATGATCTTTTCAGCCGTTTTTTCCATTGTGATCTCATTTCCAAGACCATCTATAACGACTATTGGTTCTATGGCAGCTATCGGTTCCTCCTTAGCCTCCTGTGTAGCTTCTTCTGTTTCTTCCTCTGTGTCGCCAGGACCTTCTTTTACTGCTTCTTCAGCTTCTTCTACTTCAGCTGCCTGGTCCTTGCATCCAGTGAAGAGTCCAAGGCTGGCTATCATGACGATCACCATGATAACACCAATAACAAATACTATTCTTTTTGACATTTTTTTCTCCTTTTCTTTTCTTTTTTGCAATAAAAAAACTCCCAACCTTCTTCAGCCGGGAGTTTACTCATTTAAATGAAAAAACCACCCTCTTTCTGCCGAAGAGAGGCAATCAATAAAATTACAGGTTTCCTGACTTAAGGGACCTTGCTTTTCGCCTTCCCGGCAAATTGCCAGTGGCTATATGAAAAGCACACACCCTATTACAGTGGCGGGACCGTTCCGGATTTTAACCGGATTCCCTGATTTAAAATAAATATTTTAGACTGTTGTCTATGTTTTTAAAGAACTATTTAAATTTTCCGAAGATAATACTACTATAAAATCAATAAATAACAACTATTTTTTATTAATATTTTCAAACTTACTATAATACTCTAGTATTCGATGCCTTTTCTGGAAGTAACTCCGTTTTTGTAATAATGTTTTACTTCAAGCATCTCTGTTACAAGATCGGCTTTGTCGATCAGTCTTTTATCAGCTTTCCTGCCGGTTAAAACTAATGTGAAACAGTACGGATAGAAGTTAAAGAAAAAACAATAGAATATATATAAAAATAATAAAAACACTGAAAAAAAGTGATGAAAATATTGAGAGTTTTAATCCCTTTCTTATATCTGTAATATCAAAAATTTTATTCCCTTCCCCTATATAAGGTGTTACTTTGGACCGTCCAAAATAATAATTAATACCTCCGAATCTGAGCCCCAGGGCACCGGCAAAAGCAGACTCCGGAAAACCGCTATTGGGACTTGCATGCTGTGATGAATATCTTTTTATAATTTTAAATGTACTTATTATCCGCCCCCCTACCAAAAAACTTAAAAAACATGAGATCAGGGCCGTGATCCTTGCTGGCAGATAATTTAAAACATCATCAAATTTTGCTGAGAAAAAACCAAAATCCTTATATTTTTGGTTTCTATATCCTATTGTCGAGTCCAGGGTATTTACAGCCTTGTACAGGAATGCTGCAGGTACTCCCCCTATTAAGTAAAAAAATAATGGCCCGATAAGTCCATCTGAAGTATTCTCCGCAAGACTTTCCACTGTGGCCCTGATAAGGTCCTTAGAGTCCAGAGAACTGGTATCCCTTCCTACGATTTTTCCAACCTCTTTTCTTGAATCTTTTAAATTATTATCATCAATAGCTGCTATGATCTTTTTAGCATGAGAGATCATGCTTCCATTGCATATCATAAAATACAGAATTACCGCGGAAATAATATTTCCTAAAATCATATCTATTCTAAAACTATAAAATATGACCAGATAAGAGACTGCTGAAACTATTGTTGAGATAGCAAACACTATAATAAAGCCATTTACCCTTTTTCTTGCTTCTGTGTAATTATCTTTGAGCAATCTTTTCTCTAAAAATTTTATCAATCTCCCAATCGTGATTATCGGGTGGAATCCTTTCTGGGGATCACCAAAAATGAAATCAAGAATAAGGGCAATTAGCAAAATAATTACCCTGTTAAGAGGAAAAATAAAAAATATCTGATAATTCATTTATTTATAATCCCTTTTCAAATTCTTTTAAGCATCTGATTAATTCTAAATTCTCTTTCCTGCTTTTTACAGCCAATCTTATATAGCTTTTATCAAGCCCTCTGAAATTAGAACAATCCCTTATAAGTATTTTATGCTTTTTTATTAGATATTCTCCCAGTTTCTTAGAATTTGTTATAGAACCTTTCAATTTGCAGAATATAAAATTTACTGAAGGGTACTGTGGATTTATCCAGTCAAACTCATTAAGTTCCTGGTAAAAATGATCCTTTAATTTAGGAATGAGATTTTTACTTTTTAACAAATACTTACTATTCCTCAACATATATGGACCTATGTCCTGAGCCAGACTGTTAACCTGCCAATTCGGTTGTTTTGACTTAAGCTTTATAATTATTTCTTTACTGCCCAAAAGGTATCCTAGTCTGAGCCCCGGAATTGCATAGATTTTTGTCATTGATCCCAGAACTATCAGATTATTATAAGATTTTAAGAGATCTACCACAGAATATTTTTCTTCATCCGGTATAAAAGATATAAATGCTTCGTCTACCAATATCAATATTCCAAACTGCTGGCATTCTTTTATTAGATATTCAAGTTCCTCCTTCTCCCATAATTTCCCTGTCGGGTTTTGCGGATTGCAAATAAATAGGAGACCTGAATCCTTGTCATAGCTACTCAATATATTTTTCAAGTCAAAATCAGTTCTATTTCCTCCCAGGATTTTTACAAAAGCACATGAGGCACCAGCTGCCAGTGAAGCTCTTTCATATTCGCTATAAGATGGTATGGGAATAATCACTTTTTTTGGGAAAAAATAATTTAATAATAGGTAAATCAATTCATTGGAACCATTGCCTATTATTATATTATCTGGATGCAATTTTAGTTTATCTGCAAGTATTCCAGTTAATTGTTTATTTTCAGAATCCGGATAATTTTTAATATTCTCAACTTTATTATAAATCAGTCTTTTAAATCCAAATGACAAACCTAATGGATTGATGCTTGCACTGAAGTCTACGATCTTTTTTCTGGATATACCGTATTTATCCTGAGCTTCTCTTAAATTTCCACCATGTAAAAAATCATTCATTCTTTGTAGGCGCTCCAACTTAATTAAATTATCGATTA
>CAYRTF010000084.1:0-6940 GCA_964427165.1 uncultured Actinomycetota bacterium
ATATAATACAGGATCAGATTATTTTCAATATCTATATTGGATCATACAAGATTTTAGTGAAAGATAAATCAATACATGATCAAAGAAAAAAACTTTCTGATTAATTTTCAAGTTATCCTTTACATGACCGGAAGAAATTGATAAAGTATAAATATAACCCCCCATGGGGGATATGTAAAAAAGAAAGGAAGTGATTATTATGATGTTTGGACCAGGTATGATGGGAGGTCTCTTTGGGGGCTGGGGGATAATCGGGATAATAATTAGCTTTATTTTTATTGTAGTCATAATCATTGGAGTAATACTTCTAATAGTATGGCTGATAAGAAGAGCCAGTTACCCGGGAGAGACCCAGTCTAAAACCGGTGATGCTTTAGATATATTAAAGCAGAGGTATGCCGGAGGGGAGATAGCCAGGGAAGAATTTGAAAGAATTAAAAAGGAAATCACCTAAAATGAGAAATGCAAAAAAAATATTGATTTCTTCCATAGTATTGATAGCTATAGGCATACTGGGGCTCATCGCAATTTTTTTAATTGGAAGTATGGGAACAGGAATAACTAATTTTGGCACCGGACAGGGTTATGCTTTTTGTTCAGAGGATCTGAATAATATGTCAAGAGACTTTTTTCGAAGCAGGAAAACAGTGGACCTGGATTTTGGAAAGGTGGAGGATCTAGCAGAAGAGTATATAAAAAGCTATGATCTGGAAGGTCTTGAAATTGCTGAGATCATGGAATTTTCAAAGAACTATTATATTGAAATAGCAGAAGCCGATACGGGTACAGGAGCAATGGAACTACTTGTAGATAAAAGCAGCGGCGCTATCTTTCCTGAGTATGGGCCGAATATGATGTGGAACCTGAAATATGGCATGCGTGCCAGAATGCCTCTTTCCCAGGATTCCATATCAATGCCAATTACTGAAGATGAAGCCCTGGAGCTGGCCGGAAAGTATTTGGCCAAGTCAAACACAGGGGAGCATGCAGGTGATGATGTAGAAAAATTCTATGGTTATTACACGATCCATACACTGGATGAAAATGACGGGATTGCAGGCATGCTAAGCGTAAACGGATATAGCGGCGATATCTGGTATCACGGCTGGCATGGGATATTTGTTGATATGACCCGGGAACATTAAAAAACTATAAAACATATTATGGAAAAATCTCGTAATCGTCATAAAAAGGCCCATCACAGCCATCACGAGCATATGGTAGCAGATTTTAAGAGACGTTTTATAGTCTCTATAATGATTACCATACCGGTTCTTCTGTTCTCACCGCTTATCCAGGGCTTTTTTAAAATTGAAGATATAGTAAGTTTTCCAGGTGACAGTTATGTACTATTTATCCTATCTTCAGCGATTTTCTTCTATGGGGGATGGCCCTTTCTAAAAGGTCTTTTCAGCGAACTGAAATCAAAACAGCCGGGTATGATGACGCTTATCGGTCTTGCTATCTCTGTTGCATACGTTTACAGCAGCGCGGTTGTGTTTGGGCTTGAAGGTAGATTTTTCTTCTGGGAACTGGCTACCTTAATCGATGTAATGCTTCTTGGCCACTGGATCGAGATGAGATCCATCATGGGAGCCTCAAACGCCCTTCAGGAGCTGGCAAGACTTATGCCTAAAGATGCCCATAAAATAAACCCGGATGGAAAGGTGGTAGATATTCCTCTGGAAGATTTAAGAATCGGGGACAGGGTACTGGTAAAACCTGGCGAAAAGATCCCTGCAGACGGAAAGATCTTAGAAGGTCTTACCTCTGTAAATGAATCGATGCTTACCGGCGAATCACGCCCGGTAACAAAAAAAATTGGGGCAATAGTGATCGGAGGCTCTATAAATGGAGAAGGTTCAGTTACTGTTGAGGTAGTAAAGACTGGCAAAGATTCTTTTCTTTCAGGAGTAATAAAACTTGTCCAGGAGGCGCAGGAAAGCAAGTCCAGAACACAGGATCTTGCCAACAAAGCAGCTTTCTGGCTTACCATAACTGGAATATCTGCAGGAGTTATAACTCTAGCGGTATGGCTGGTCTTTCTGGATAAAGACTTTGTTTTTGCCCTGGAAAGATCGGTTACGGTAATGGTTATTACATGCCCGCATGCCCTGGGGCTTGCCATACCTCTTGTGGTGGCAGTGTCTACGTCAATATCGGCTAAAAACGGGCTCCTCATAAGAGACAGGGCTGCTTTTGAGAGAGCAAAAAATATTGATGCTATCATATTTGACAAGACTGGAACACTTACTAAAGGGGAATTTGGATTAACAGATATCATAAATAGATCCGGGAACATAAAAGATGAAGAACTTATTAAATATGCTGCCTCTATAGAGTCAAAGTCAGCTCACCCTATAGCTATGGCTATAGCGGGTTCTACCAGTGAAAGGCTAAAGGTCACAAATTTTAGATCCATCACTGGAAAAGGCGCCCAGGGTACGATAGAAGGCAAAGATATTAAGATAGTGAGCCCGGGTTATCTAAAAGAAATGCAGATAAAGTTTGAAGATAAAGAAATTACAAGATTGACCGGTCAGGGAAAAACTGTAGTCTATATCTTGATAGATAATAAACTGGCGGGAGCAATAGCCCTGGCAGATATAATAAGAGAAGAGTCAAAAGATGCCATAGCAAGATTAAAGGAAATGAATATAAAGCCCATGATGCTTACAGGAGATAACAGACAAGTGGCCAAGTGGGTAGCAGAAGAAGTGGGGATTGAAGAATACTTTGCAGAAGTCCTGCCACAGGATAAATCTAATAAGATAAAAGAAGTCCAGGCAAGAGGCCTTGTTGTAGCTATGACCGGCGACGGGGTAAACGATGCCCCGGCCCTTGCTCAGGCAGATATAGGGATCGCCATAGGGGCAGGGACCGATGTAGCCGTGGAGACTGCAGATATTATTTTAGTGAGAAGTAATCCCATGGACGTAGTATCTATACTTGAACTTTCAAAAGCGACATTTAGGAAGATGCTTCAGAACCTGGGCTGGGCAACAGGATATAACATTTTTGCCATCCCTCTTGCTGCGGGTGTTCTTTTCCCTGTCGGTATCCTTTTAAGTCCCGCTGTAGGCGCAGCCCTTATGTCGCTGAGCACTGTTATTGTGGCAGTAAACGCAAGGTTCTTAAACGTGAAGAGGTAAGAAATTTGCAGACTTTATCTTTGAGCAGGATCTATTCTTAAAAATGAAACCATCAAATATATTTGAAGCATATTAGAAGAGTTAGTTAAATTAAAATTAACCTGGATCTTGGGAGGTATGAAATGGCTTTAATTAAAGAGACTTATCCAGTTGTAGGGATGAGCTGTGCGTCTTGTGTCAAAAAGGTGGAGACAGTGCTTAATAAAACCGAAGGGGTAGTAGATGCAAGTGTTAACTTTGCATCAGAGAAAGTAACAATAGAATATGATAATGAAATAATAAGTATGGATAAACTGGCCGCTGCTGTGAGATCCATGGGTTATGAACTGATTACATAATAGTTTATAAAGTATACTGATGAACCTATAGGCCGGGAAAGGACAAGCATGACTATAGCAAGAGCCTTGACTCTGGAGCAAAAAAAAGAGTCTATTGAAAGGAAAAAACAAAAAAAACTTATACAGAAGCTTATAGCGGGAGCCATACTGTCCATAATAATATTTTTTATTTCCTTAAATATAATTCCGGGAATAAACACAATATCGGACCAGGTCAGGTTTGTTATCTTATTTATCTTAGCCCTTCCTGTCCAGGTATGGGTGGGATCGCAGTTCTATAAGGGCCTGGTGGTCGTCTTTAAATACAGGACAGCAGATATGAATACCCTTATAGCTATCGGCACCCTGTCTGCTTTTATTTACAGTACAGTAGTTACATTCTTTCCAAAACTATTCACCCGGGCCGGTATAGAGCTCCATGTATATTTTGAAACCGCAGCTATTATTATAACCTTGATACTGCTGGGTAGATTTTTAGAAGCCAGGGCCAAGGGCCGGGCCTCTTCTGCCATAAAAAAACTCATGCAGTTAGAAGCCAGGACTGCCAGGGTGATTGTAAATGGCAAAGAAAAAGAAATTGACATAAATGAAGTAAAAGCAAATGACATAATATTGGTAAAACCCGGAGAAAAGATACCGGTTGACGGAATTATAATCGATGGAGGATCTGCCGTAGATGAATCCATGGTCACAGGTGAGTCAATACCCGTTGAAAAAGACAAAGGCTGCGAAGTAATAGGCGCTACATTAAATACTTCAGGAGCTTTTAAATTTAAGGCGACTAAAGTAGGAAAAGATACTGTCTTGAGCCAGATCATTAAGCTTGTGGAAGAGGCCCAGGGATCCAAGGCCCCTATCCAAAGACTGGCAGACACTGTGGCCAGTGTCTTTGTGCCTGTTGTAATAGGAATAGCTGTTATTACTTTTATAGCCTGGCTGATCTGGGGGCCTGATCCTTCTATTACTTTTGCACTGGTTAGTTTTGTGGCGGTTCTTATAATCGCCTGTCCCTGTGCCCTGGGACTCGCAACTCCTACAGCAATAATGGTTGGAACAGGGAAAGGCGCAGAAAACGGCATACTTATAAAAGATGCAACAAGCCTGGAACTTGCTTATAAACTAAATACCATAGTGCTGGATAAGACCGGGACCCTGACTAAAGGCGAGCCGGTGGTGACAGATATCATCCCGGGGGAAAGCAATTCTTCATATTCTTCTGAGGAACTTCTAAGGGTCAGCGCCAGTTCCGAACTGCAATCAGAGCATCCTCTGGGCAAAGCTATTATAAAAAAAGCAAATGAATTAAGCCTTGAGTTGGCCGAACCCAGAAATTTTAAGTCAATTACGGGAAAAGGCATATATGCGGAGGTAGACGGCAGAAAAGTCTTAAAAGGAAATCCAGTCTTAATGAGGGAAAACAGTGTTGACCTGAGCGGCCTGGAAAAAACTGCCCTGGATATTGCAGATGAAGGCAAGACACCGGTTTTCGTAGCCGTTGACGGCAGGGTCAAGGGGATAATTGCGGTTGCTGATACTCTTAAAGAAAATGCCGGGGAGGTCGTTGAAAAATTGCATAGATTAGGCCTGGAAGTCGTAATGCTGACTGGTGATAATAAAAATACTGCTAATGCTATTGCAAAAAGAGCAGGGATAGAAAGAGTATTATCTGAAGTGCTGCCAGATCATAAAACCGATGAAGTCAAAAAGCTTCAGGCAGAGGGTAAAATTGTAGCAATGGTGGGGGATGGAATAAATGATGCCCCTGCTCTTGTCCAGGCAGATGTAGGCATAGCTATCGGTACGGGTACCGATATAGCGATGGAATCAAGTTCTATCACTCTGATGAAAGGGAACCTGGAAGGTGTGCTAAAAGCAATAATGCTTTCCAGAAATACTATAAGAGTTATAAAACAAAATTTATTCTTTTCGTTTTTTTATAACTCTATCTTGATCCCGGTAGCGGCCGGGGTGCTCTACCCCCTGATCGGAATATTGATCAGTCCTATGTTTGCGGCGGCTGCTATGGCTCTCAGCAGTATTTCTGTGATCAGTAATTCACTAAGGTTAAGAAGATTAAGATTAAAATAATGCCCCTGGGCAGCATAGCAGGTGCTCCGGTAATAATACAATATTTTTGACATGCAAAGTCAGGAAAAACGGGCTTAGCCGGTATATGACCCGGCTTATGTACTGACTGCTATGATGACCATGCTTTCTTGATCTGTACAAGACTTGTATTTGAGCTAAGTGCACCGGCAGGTGACTTTTTATCCAGAGTAAGTATATTTTTTTGCGGATCCGGGTTTACTATTCATATTTTCCATTCAACCGCATGACTTTATTATTGTATATGCTATCATAAAAAATACCGCGGAGGTATTTTTATAAATAGGAGGAGAAGATCATGCTTAAGAAAATAAACAAAAATGTTGCCTGGGTCGGTAAAACTGACTGGGACTTAAGAAAATTCCATGGCCATGAATTATCAACATTTAAAGGAACCACCTATAATTCATATCTGATAAGGGATGAAAAAACAGTTCTCATTGATACAGTCTGGAAACCTTATGCAAAAGAATTCATAGAAAATCTAAAAAATGAAATAGATCTTGATGATATAGATTATATAATTGCAAACCATGCAGAGATTGACCACAGCGGCGCCCTTCCGGAACTTATGGAACTGATTCCTGGCAAACCTATTTATTGCACCCAAAACTGCATTTCATCTTTGAAGGGGCACTATCACAAAGACTGGAATTTTGTCCAGGTGGAAACCGGACAAAAACTATCTCTTGGCAAAAAGGAGCTTATCTTTATAGAAGCCATGATGCTGCATTGGCCGGACAGCATGTTTTGCTATCTTACCGGGGACAATATTCTATTCTCCAATGATGCTTTCGGCCAGCATTATGCTACTGAATGCTTATTCAATGATCTTGCCGATAAATGTGAACTTTTCACAGAAGCAATAAAGTATTATGCTAATATACTTACTCCATTCAGCAGGCTGGTAGCACAAAAGATAGATGAGCTGACCGGCCTTAAGCTACCGCTGGACATGATATGCCCGAGTCATGGCATTATATGGAGAGATGAACCAATGCAGATAGTGGATAAATACCTCGAATGGGCCGGTGATTATCAGGAAGAACAGATACTCATATTATATGATACGATGTGGAACGGTACCGGACTGCTTGCAGAATCAATAAAAGATGGCTTAAAAGAAGAGCTGGATGAAAGTTGTGCCGTAAAGATCTTAAACACTTCCACTGTAGATAAGAGCGAGATAATCACTGAAGTATTTAAGTCGAGGACGGTCCTGTTTGGTTCTCCTACTGTAAACAGCGGCATACTGTCTTCTATGGCTTCGGTCTTTGAACTTATCAAAGGACTTATGTTCAAGGGCAAGAAGGCGGCTGCCTTTGGATGTTTCGGCTGGAGCGG
>CAYRTF010000085.1:0-6875 GCA_964427165.1 uncultured Actinomycetota bacterium
CTATTTATCTTTAGCCCTTGACTATCAGGATAGAAGTATTAAAATTATATTAGTAATATCTAATATAAGTCTTATAAAAATGATAAGAAGCCATGAATTAAAACTTGTTACAGTACTCTTTATTGCCGCTTTTCTAACTACATGGATCATGCCGCTTGGAGTTATTTTTGCAGATGAAGATAAGGAGAGCCTCCTTCAGGAACTGACGGGAGAAGAGGAAGTCACATCAGAGGAAGGAACAATAGAAGTATTGGGAATTACAGAAGAGCAGGCACCGATACTGGGTAATAGGTTTCTGTTAGTGATGGTTGCGCTTGTTGTGGCAGCTGTTGGAGGGCTTATTCTAAGTTTTGTTATCAAGGCAAGGACATAAGATCTTATTAGTAACATACTGCAAGCTCAGATCCCAGTTCTCGGACAGGCTCCTGGAATCGTCTGATTTTATTTTCTTTAAGTCGGCAATCCTGGTACCTGAGTAAAAGATGCAGTAAAGTAATATTTAAGATCTCATTAAAATAAATACCCATCATCTATAAAATTGAATACTTGCTTGCCCTATGCTAATATTGTTTCCTGTTAAATAATAATGCCTCAGAAGAGGCGCTATCCAGGGATTACTATGAAGCCTTTTTCACTACTCATAAAACCTGCTTCTGCTGATTGCAATATGAATTGTCATTATTGTTTCTATCTGGAGAAATCATCCCTGTATCCTGACCAAAAAGTCCACAGGATGAATGAAGCAACACTTGAAAAAATGATATCTTCTTATATGGGGACCAGGCAAACCTGCCATACTTTTGGATGGCAGGGGGGAGAGCCGATACTCATGGGAATCGATTTTTTTAAAAATGTGGTAAAAATGCAGCAAAAATTTGGGAGACCAGGCAGCATGGTAACTAATGGCCTTCAAACCAATGCTACCTTAATAGATATGCCACTTGCAAAGCACCTGGCTGAATACAAGTTTTTGCTGGGTGTGAGTCTTGATGGACCCGGACATATACATGATCATTATAGAAAACTGCCAGGAGGTCATGGCACTTTCAGACGGGTGATGAAAGGAATCGATGTCCTTAGGAAAAATAATGTCGAATTCAATATACTGGTGCTCGTAAATGATTTTAATGTCAGCAAAGTAAAAGAGATATATGATTTTCTTGTGAAAAACGGGTTTTATTTTCACCAGTATATCCCATGTGTTGAATTTGATGATGAGGGCAAGCTTGAGCCATTTTCCATTAAAGGCGGACAGTGGGGGAATTTCCTTATTGAACTGTTTAATAAATGGTATCCCCGGGACATGCATAAAGTCTCTATCAGGCTCTTTGATTCAATACTGAATTATCTGGTGAGGGGAAGTTCTACGATATGCCATATGAGAAATAGCTGTAATCAGTACTTTGTGGTGGAGCATAATGGTGATGTCTATCCATGTGATTTTTTTGTAAGAGAGGATCTAAAGCTTGGCAATATAAACAACAGCAGCTGGGATGAACTTCTGGATTCAGACTTATACCACAGATTCGGTAAAGCCAAGGCAGAGCATAGTTTTATTTGCCGGTCCTGTCATTATCTGGATCTGTGCCATGGAGATTGCTTAAAGCACAGGGCTTTTAACTTAAATAATGAGAAAAAGCTAAGTGAGCTTTGTTCAGGTTGGAAGATGTTTTATCAGCACAGCCTACCGGTATTTAAAAATATTGCTTCAAATATAGGGACCTGATATAAAGATACTTAAAACCGGATATTACCTGCATTCCCGGAATAATCTCAAATATAGGGAAATTCTTGTTTTTAACTGATGGTTCAAAACTCAGGTCTGACTTATTTTACAGGTTTCTTCTTCCTTCCGGATGCTCTACCGGTTTTAGATGGACTTCCTGCACTCTTAGATGTCTTTGGTCTTCTGGCATTTTTTACCGAAGCAGTAATAATATCACCCTGTTTTTTTGGAAGAGGTCTCTTGACCGGCGGTTTTTTGTCACCGCCCACCTTAGATGTTTTATCTATAGATATTTTTGGCTTTTTAGCTATATCTGAGTCTACAATCTTTTTCAATATTGTGACAGCAGATCCAAGGTCCTCCCTGTATTTGGTATCATCTGTTTGTGAAAAAAATTTTTTCCCCCTGTGGAATTTTGTGTCTTCAAAAGCAAGCTTTTTAAAATCAGTTACCTCAGGCAAATAATTTGAAGGAAGATTCCTCATAAGATTGAGAGTAGTAGCATGCCAGTTTTTAAATCGAAAATGCCTGCTGCTTAAGCCAGAGATCTTATCAGCTTCTTTCATCTTTGTTTTTAAATTATCTGCTATTTCTGTTATTTCCATATTGCACCGCCCGGGTAGATAGATTAATTATAGCCGCTAAGATTCTAAACATCCATATAATGTGATTCGTGTTTGTGCCAGTATCTTCCAGGATGGACAAATTTTCTCCACCTTATCTTCATTATATAAAATGCAAGCCTAAAAAGCTGTGCGATCATATTGCCTTTCCCTGGAATAGCAAGATGCATTCCGTCTATTCTGATATCGAGCCAGTTTACAATAGATGAGGTTTCTTCAAGCTCACGGTTTACCGGGATCTGGAAATATCTGATAAGATCAAGTCTTTTAAGATCCTTATTGCTATAATATATTTCGCTCCATACGCATTTTTTCTCCGGGTTGACCTCACACATATCATTCTCGGTTCCACCGCAGGGTCCATTTCTTAAAGTCTTTGGACATCTCATAGGGCAGACAAATCCTGTGGTGCTAAGTATGCACTGTCCGCAGGACCTGCAGTCAAACAAACATTTTTTCAGATTTTCCTCGAGCCAGTATAATGGTCTATAGACACCAAGCAGATGGAAAAATTTTTTTGGTTTCGGTTCAAATTTTTTTATTTCGGTATATTTATTCATAAAACAGCACCTTTCTGGTTTAAAGTTATTTTAGCTCAGGCTTAATTAATGCCTTTAAGAATAGGCGGTATATGCTTTTCCCAGCCTAATGCCTGGATATGTATTCCCGCACAATAGGGTTTGACATCCCTTATTAACTCAGAAGCGATCTCCTTGCAAGTCTCTACCTTATTATCAGTATTTTTCATCCTGTCGATGACTGGATCCGGTACAAAGACTCCTGCTACATTTTTATTCATAAAATTTGCCATCCTGTCGGATTTCAGAAGTATTATCCCTGCAAGGATAGGTATTGTTATTTTTTCCTTTTCCAGCCTGTCCATAAATCTCTTAAATACCTCTGCATCAAATATAGCCTGGGTCTGTATAAACTGTGCTCCCTGTTCTATCTTTTTCTTAAGTTTCATTATCTGAAGTTCATAGGCTGCTTCACTGTTTGCACCGGGATTAACGACTGCACCCTTAAAAAATGATGGTTTTTCTGTAAGTTCATTACCGGCAAGGTCAAAACCCTCTTCCAGTCTTTTTATGGTCCAGAGAAGCTGGACCGAATCAATATCAAATACCGGCCTGGCATCTGGATGGTCACCCATAGTGGTATGATCTCCTGTCAGGGCAAGTACATTTCTTATACCCATAACATATGCGCTTAGAAGTTCGGACTGGATAGACAATCTGTTCCTGTCCCTGCATGTTATCTGGAATATAGGATCAAGTCCCATTTCTTTAAGCATGCTGCTGGTGGTAAGGGAACCAAGCCGCATAACTGAACTCTGCAGGTCCGTTACATTTATTCCGTCTGCGACATCTTTTAAATAAGCCAGGGACTCTTTGATCTCGTCTGTTTCAGCTCCCTTTGGGGGGCCCACTTCGCAGGTGACTGCAAATCTGCCCTGCTTCAGCGCTCCCTCAAGACTGGGTTTTGATAAAGTTTGCTTTTTTGTTGCCATTATTTCTCCCGGACATTCTTTTAGTCATAATGGTTTTTATGACTATATTAATATTAAAAAAAATAATAAAATAAATCTGTCTTATTTTAACAAAATAAATACTAATTTCAATCAAACTCAGGCTTTAATACTTGAATATGATAACAATTATCAATAAGGATTAAGTGATTTAAAAAAAGAGGTGCATTTGATTGCAGAAAACAGGATTACGGTACAGGAAGAGCTGAGTGAAGGATTATAATATAAAGAAAATAAGTGACTATAAGTGGGAAGTTGAAACCGATGAATCACTTGGAATGAGGGTTCCTGGAATAATATTTGCAAACAAGGGGCTCCTCGAGCATGCAGGGAATGAAAATGCTATCGACCAGGTAGTCAATGTATCGACACTGCCCGGGATACTGGAAGCTTCCTTTGCAATGCCGGATATTCATCCTGGCTATGGATTCCCTATAGGGGGAGTTGCTGCCTTTGATATGGAAGAAGGTATAATATCCCCGGGCGGTGTGGGCTTTGATATATCCTGCGGTGTCAGGGCGATGAGGACCAGCCTGGGACTGGATGATGCGGGAGATAGGATCAGGGACCTTATGCAGGTGCTGTCATATTATGTCCCCCGGGGTCTTGGCAAAAAGGGCAGGATAAAGTTATCCGTAAATGATATGAGAAAGCTGCTCTCAGAAGGTGTGGACTGGGCAGTAAAAAGAGGCTATGGGTGGGAAGAAGATGCCAGATTTATCGAGGAAAAGGGATGCATGGATACCGCAGATCCTGACTGTGTGGGGAAAACTGCAATTGAGAGAGGATCCACACAGGTAGGGACCCTGGGCTCCGGAAATCATTTTCTCGAGGTACAGGTCATAGACAATATCTATGACAGTAGAGCTGCGGATATTATGGATCTGGAGGAGGGACAGGTGATCGTCATGATCCACTCGGGATCAAGGGGATTCGGCCACCAGGTCTGCAGTGACTATATAGGGGAGATGCAGAATGCTTATCACAAATACAATATAGAGATACCTGACCGCCAGCTTGCATGCGCGCCGCTGAGTTCGCCGGAGGCAAAGAGGTATTATGGCGCAATGGCATGTGCGGTAAACTATGCTCTTGTCAACAGGCAGTGCCTGGCTCACTGGACAAGGGAAGCCTTTGAAAAGGTTTTTCAAAAATCTGCTGAATCGCTGGGGCTATCCACCATCTGTGATGTTTCCCATAATATTGCAAGAATGGAGAAGCATGATATTGGCAGGGGACCGGTAGACGTGTGCGTGCACAGAAAAGGTGCAACAAGATCATATGGTCCGGGACATCCGGATATCCCGGAACTCTTCCGGGATATTGGTCAGCCTGTCATCATCCCGGGGGATATGGGAACAAATTCATATATTCTATCCGGCACCAGCGATGCGATGGAAGAAAGCTTTGGCTCTACCTGTCATGGAGCCGGAAGGGTCATGAGCCGCTCGAAGGCAAAAAAGACTATCAGGGGTCAGGAGCTGAAAGAACAGCTTGAGTCGAATGGAATAATCATAATGGCTGACAGCATGCAGGGTCTTGCCGAGGAAGCCCCCCAGGCATATAAAGATATTGCGGAAGTGGTGGAAGTAGCAAACAATGCGGGCCTTTCAAAAAAAGTTGCAAGGCTAAGGCCCCTTGGAGTTATAAAAGGGTGAAGGTATTATGAAAGAATATATCCTTAAGGAAATAAGCACGGAAAGGAAAGCAGACTATAAGATAGATCATGAAGATAAAATAAATAGTGACCGGCTCGAGACAGCGACCACGCAAAACGGCACGATGCTTGTTGCGGCAGGAGCGGGAAACGCCAGGACCAGAGTTGAACCTGAAGACAAGGATGAGGATAAACTCATACTTTCCAATACATCCAGCCAGGATTCTCAAGTGGCATACTGTATTTATTATGTCGCTTATTGATGGATATATTCCCTCCACTTGTGCACTATTTATTTATTATTTATATGACCCGCTTATCCTATAATTATTGTAGAAAGGATCTAATATGCCAAGGACCTTATCTTTATTTTTTGGAATCCTCCTTATAATATTCGGGGCGCTTTCATTTTATGGATACTTTACTATAGAACCTTTATGGCTCAGGGTGGTAATACTGGTAATAGGGACCTTGAGTTTTCTGGCAGGGCTTGCAAGGAGAAAATAACTCAGATGAGTTGAACATAATCCAAAACTTTCCGGACCAGACAATGGTAAATTTCTTTACGTATTTTCTGTTTCAGCATCTGGCCTGTTGTCAAGCTTATGATTTTTTGTGTTTATGCTAAAAGGTACTTTAATCAATGTAATACAAAATATTTAATTTGTATTGACAAAAATATAAAAATGTATTCTAATTAAGATGTTGAAAAGGAGGTGCATAAATTGAATAAAATAATAAAAACCATAAGGTTCCCAAAAGACCTTATTAATGAAATAAATTCCATATCTGCGGCACAAAAAACAAATTTTACCGAATTTGTAAAAACAGCAATTGAATCATATATAAGAGGGTTGAAATTTACAGAAGCTGTAAATGAGAGTGCCGGAGCCTGGGATCAAGATAATCACCCTGAACTTAAGGAGGGTACCGAAAATTACATTAGAAAAGTAAGGAAAGGTAGAAAAGTCAATGGCATTGTTTGACACAGATGTTCTAATAGATAATCTATTAGATAGATACGGAGCCATGCAGACCTTAATAAGGTTTAAAAGTGAGCAGAATTTTTGCAGCGTAATAACCATGGGAGAAATACTTTTTGGAATGCACTCTGATGAAAAGGAAAAAACATTTAAA
This sequence comes from uncultured Actinomycetota bacterium, assembly GCA_964427165.1. GTDB lineage: Bacteria > Actinomycetota > Humimicrobiia > Humimicrobiales > Humimicrobiaceae > M55B120. The sequence goes on from CAYRTF010000085.1 coordinate 6,672, forward strand.
TTGCTTGATAGTTTGATTCCTTTAGAAGTAAATAAAGAGACAGTATTGTTAGCACATGAAATAAAAAATAATGCTAAAGGACATGATCTTGAACTTTATGATTGTATAATTGCTGCTACTGTGATTATTAATGACATGGTTCTAGTTACAAAAAATGCGAAGCATTATCCTGATAAAAGAATTAAGATTTTTATTCCCCAATAT
>CAYRTF010000086.1:0-6577 GCA_964427165.1 uncultured Actinomycetota bacterium
AGATATGGAAGTATCAGCTCCTCAACATATTCCTGCTGACTCCTGGGAACCCAATTGATTATAGCTCCGCCGAAACAATCCCCCAATACGTCTCTTGAATGAAGTATCAGGTCCACAATGTCGGCATCATACCTTACGACCATGATAGCTTTTGCGCCAAGTTTCTCACATATCTTGAGTGAAGATATCCCAAGGAAATAACCGTCTTCAACACTTTTTGCACCTTCAAGTATTACTATATCCTTGCCCTTGTTTATATTTTTATATGATTTTTCTATTCTATCTATAAAACTTTTAGAAAAATTATCGTCTTTTAAGCCTTCACGGCTATAATACTGGGTTACGACAATGGGGCATATATCTTCGAGCTGGTCCTTGGACTCCAGGATATTTGATATGTACTGCGCATCTTCATCGGTAGTGATCCCGCCGACTCTTGTTGGAAGAGTTCCTACAGGTTTCATATAACCGACTTTGAGACCTTTTTCAGCAAGTATCTTACTCACACCTACACACATAGAACTTTTACCCGAAAACGGCTGGTTCGAAATGAAATATAACGGAACCATGATCTAACCTCCTATTCTTATTCTTGCATCTCCAGCAATGGAGCCTTCTCCACGCTTCATTACAAATAAAGGATTTATATCCATTTCAATTATTTCAGGAAAATCCGTGACTAATTGAGACATCCTGAGCAGTACATCAATAATACTCTCAATATCTGACGGTGTCTCTCCTCTTGTACCTTTCAAAAGTTTGATCGTCTTAATCTCCCCGATCATCTCCCTTGCGATCTTTTCGCTTATCGGTGCGATTCTGAAAGAAACGTCCTTTAGGACCTCTACATATATGCCGCCAAGCCCGAACATTATCATCGGACCGAATTGCGGATCTTCACTTATTCCTATTATGGTCTCTTTTTTATCTTTTATCATCTCCTGGACAAGTATCCCGGAAATATTAGCGCCAGGCATATATCTCTTCACACTGAAAAGGATATCATCATAGCATTCTTCAAGTTCCTTTTCATCCTCTATTCCTACTTTTATACCACCGACATCGGTTTTATGCAAAATATTTGGTGATACTATTTTTAAAACAACAGGATAGCCCATACCGGCCGCTATTTTTTTGGCTTCCCCTACATCACAGGCGACTTCAGCTTTTGGAACAGGTATTCTATAAGCTTCGAGTATTTCCCTGGCTTCCAGTTCACCAAGCTCCAATCTGCCTTCGGCTCTGCACCTGTCAAAGACCGATTTGACCTTTTCCTCGTCAACATTAAACTCTATGACCGGATGACTCTTTTCGGCCCTCCAATCATTATAGTCCATCATAACCTTCAATGTGCTGACTGCAGATTCCGGGATCTCAAAATTAGGTATCTTCTTTTTTATAAGATAATTGATACCCTTTTTGACCTCATCTCCGCCCATAAAGCTGGTCGTCACCGGTATTTGTCTTGGGGATTTATCCATTACATCGAATATGGCCCTGGCTGTCTCCAGGTCCTCCGTCATTGCCTGCGGTGTAAGAAGCACAACTACCGCATCCACATTATTGTCCTGCATAACCACTTCAATAGTTTTTTTATACCTGTCTGAAAGGGCATCCCCGAGGACATCCACAGGATTATACAGATTTGCCGCTTCAGGAAGAAAGCTCTTTAGCCTGTCAATGGTCCCTGTGCTAAAGCTGGCAAGCTGTATCCCATTATTCTCACATGCATCAGTAGCCATGATCCCGGGACCGCCTGCATTAGTAATTATTGCAACTCTTTTTCCTTTAGGCAATGGCTGATAGGAAAATGCCTTTGCATAATCAAATAGCTCTTTTATGGTATCGGCCCTGATTATGCCTGCCTGTTTAAATGCAGCTTCATAAGCCTTATTTGAGCCTGCAAGGGTTCCGGTATGCGAAGATACCGCCCTTGCGCCTGCATCAGTATTACCTGATTTTATAACTATAATAGGTTTTTTCTTTGATGCTTTTGAAGATATCCTTATAAATTCTTTGCCATCGGTAACACCTTCCAGATAGGCAGTGATCACATCTGTCTGCGGATCATCCTTCCATGCTTCGAAAAGATCATTTTCGGAAATATCTGCCTTGTTTCCAAGGGAGACCACTTTTGAAAAACCGATTTTTGAAGTTTTTGCCCAGTCAAGCACTGAAGTCAGAAGAGCACCTGATTGTGAGATAAAACTGATCTTCCCCTTTGATGGCATATTTGCCGAAAAAGATGCGTTTACGGGACAAGACGCATCTATCATGCCGAGACAATTCGGCCCCAGTATCCTGATGCCGTAATCCTTCGCCTTTTCGATAAGACGCTTTTCCCTTTTGGCTCCTTTTACACCTGTTTCTTTAAAGCCTGCCGAGATGACAATGGCATACTTTATGCTCTTTTCCGAACATTCTTCCAGTACCTTGGAAATAAGTCTTGCCGGTATTACAATTACCGCAAGCGAGATATCCTGTTTGATATCAAGTATTGATGAGTAGCATTTATGACCGTCTATGTCATCGGCCTTTGGATTTACCGGAAAAACTTTTCCCTTATAGCCTGATCCGATAATATTATCAAAAATAGTACGCCCTACCTTGCCTTCTTCTCTGGCGGCCCCTATCACTGCCACGGAATCCGGGCAAAAAAAATCTTTTAAATTCAAAACCTATACCCCCGGTCTATACGGATCTCTTTTTTATTCTTTACTTTCCTTTAGCCTCTTTTTCCTTGCTGCCGGCTTTTTTTTCTTCTGCCTTAGGCGCTTCCTTTTTTACAGGCTTGCCCTTGACGTCCTTTTCTTGCGATATTATTTCTGTATTTTTATAATAACCACAGGCCTGGCAAACATGATGTGCCAATTTTTTGCTATGGCATCGGGGGCATTCGACTATATTTACAATTTTTATACGGTCATGCGTTCTTCTCTTATCCCTATTGGTCCTGGATGTTTTTCTTTTTGGTACGGCCACTTATGCCTTCCTTCCTATGTTTTTGTTACAAACCTGTTATAAGCCCAACAAAATCAACAATATATCATAAATTCACTAATATTTAAATCAAAACTTATTGCACGGGTATTTTAAATAATACTAAATAAAAAATACTATTTCCTGGAAGAAACAGTATTTTTAAACTGGTCCCTTCCCTTCTCGATCGCATTAAGGAGTTTATGTAGAACTGCCTCAAGATTTGCCAGCTTTTCATCAGCATAATCTTCCGCCTCAAGACGTATGGTCCTGGCCTTTGTTTCTATGGATGCCATTATCTCTTCAGACTTTCTATTTGCCCTCTTCATTATCTCAGTCTCACCGACCATTACCCCCGCTTTATCAGCAGCATCCTTTATGATCTTATCGGCCCGCCTCTTTGCCTCGTCGATCATATTTTCTCTTTCCTTTACTATCCAGCGGGATTGCTTGAACTCTTCAGGCAATACATTCCTCAACTCTTCGATAAGGTCATATGCCTCGTCACCATTTACTATGATGTTTGCAGAAAAAGGTATCCTCTTGCTTCCATCCAGGAGTTCTTCTATGCGGTCTATAATCTCTAATGCGTTCATACTGCTCTCTCCATATCCAGGAGCCTGTCCAACTCTTCAGGCAGACTCCATTTTTATAATATCTTCGTTTTTCACACGTCTCAGGTACCATATCGCTTCTTCTTCGGGCTTTGATCTATCTAAAAATCAGCCTGCAAGCCCGGGTCCCAGTTCCCGGACAGGCTCCTGGATATGCTATTTATTAATCAAAAACTTCACTCTTAAAACTTTCGATTATATCCTGTTCTATCTTTTTCGGCACAAGTCCCGTGATGCACCCGCCATACCTTGCCACTTCCTTGACGGCACTGGAGCTTAAATATGCATATTTGGGATTTGTCATAAGAAACATGGTTTCAACATTGGGTTTGAGTTTTTTATTTATCTGGGCCATCTGGAATTCGTTCTCAAAATCCGATATGGCTCTCAGGCCCTTGACTATGACCTGGGCATCACTGGCCTCTGCCATATCTATCAGAAGCCCCTCAAATGGTATGATCTCTATATTTTTAATATCGCCAAATACCCTGCCGGCAAAATCCATTCTTCTTTCAAGACTGTATAGCGGTTTCTTCCTTGTATTTTTTGAAATAGCTACCACTACTCTTTTAAAGACTTTGGAACACCTGATTATTACATCCCTGTGTCCTTCTGTAAGCGGATCATATGTACCCGGGCATAATGCCGTCTTTTCCATTGGTCCCCCTGCTCCCTGCTGCTATATTTTATAAAGGTCCTGGTAATTATTTATTTAGTACCTTGAGGTAGATCACCTTCTTGTCGCCAAAAAATGATTCTTTTACCATTTTTAAATTCCTGATCTCTTCTTCCACTTCCCTTTTAAAAAAGAATTCATATATTATCAGTGTATCATCACTAGTAAACATTTTTTCTGCAACTATATCAAATGCCTTCCTCATAATGTCTTCTTCGATCTTGTAGGGAGGGTCAAAAAAGATTATATCCCACTTTATGTCTTTACAAAACTCTAAATAATCCAGGACATCGGTATTGATTATTTTATATTCACCGGTGTCCGGAACACAGTCTACAAGATTTTCAGTATTATACCTTATTAGATTTATAGATTGAATATCTTTATCAACAAAATGAACCAGGCTGCTTCCCCTGCTTAATGCTTCAAGCCCGAGCGAACCTGTTCCTGAAAAAAGGTCAAGAACGGCAGCATCTACTATCCGGTGGCCCAATACATTAAAAATACTTTCCTTCACCCGGTCAAGAGTAGGGCGTATATTAAAATCAGACGGGGGTTTTATTTTCCTTCCCTTAAATTTTCCTGAAATTATCCTGATAAGACATCACCGTAAAAAACTATTCTATTGAAAATATGAAGGGGTATAGCGGCTGCCCGCCTTTATGTATCTCTATGTCCAAACGGGGATAGATCTTCTTTAGCTCTTCTTTAACTGACCTCATATCTTCCCGTGTGGCATCTTTCCCGGTATAGAAGGTTATGACTTCCTCGTCACCATCCATCATCTCCCTTATGAGATCTATCGAAGCATTAATAATATTATCAGACACCACTCTTACTTTTCCATTATTCAGCCCTATATATGCACCTTTTTTGATCTCTCCTACATAGAGCTTTGCATCCCTTACCGCCTGGGTTATCTCACCGCATTTGCTGCTCTTGATAGACTGCTCCATATTATATGCATTTTCTTCCATACCTGCATCAGGATTATAGCTAAGTATTGCTGATATCCCTTCCGGCATGGTCCTTGTGGGTATTACTGTTACAGTTTTTTTCTTAATGAGCTTCTTTGCCTGGTTTGCTGTGAGGATAATATTTTTGTTATTCGGGAATACTATGATCTCTTCTGCATCTATATTGTTTATTGTCTTGACGATATCATAGGTAGAAGGATTCATGCTCTGTCCGCCGCTGACTATCGCATCGGCTCCTATACTTCTAAATATCTCTTCAATACCGGCACCATTTGCAATGACTATAATAGCTCTTCTGGCAGGAACAGCCTTCTCCTTTTCTCCTGTTCCGGACCCTGCCCTGACAGCGTCCATTCTCTGGTCCTTCATATTGTTGATGTCAATATCATGAAGCGTTCCTTCTCTTATAGCACGCTTCATGACTTTCTGCGGAGCATTTGTATGCACATGTACCTTCACAAGTTTATCATTTCCAACAACAAGCGCACTGTCACCGTAAGATTCTATCTTTTCCCTCAATCTTTCAAGGTTTATCCCGCTCCCTCTTATAACAAATTCAGTGCAGTAGGTATATTTTATCTCAGATTTCATCTTTACTTCATCGAGTTCCCTATTGACGGACCCATTTTCTGTGGGTATTCCCGGATCCGGATCACCTGATGCGGCTCCTGCTTTGGTTTTCTTATTTGTCATGGCCCTGCTTCCCCTTGCTATTTTTTTGTCCAGATTTCCATTTATGCTGTCCACGTTTAAAAATGCCAGCTTAAGGCCCATGAGTATATCAAGTATCCCCTGTGCTCCTGCATCTACTACATTAGCCTGTTTCAGCACAGGGAGGAGGAAGGTGGTTCTTTCTACAGACTTCTCAGCTGCGCCGATTATACTGTCCATGAGATCTGCCATGTTTATCTCGCCGTTGCTCTCAGCTATCTCTTCAACATGTGCATGTATATCCTTAATAGTTGTAAGCATAGTGCCCTCTGTGGGGTTCTGGACGGACCCATATGCGACATCCCTGGAGGACCTGAGGGCTTCCCTTACTATGTCAAGATCCAATTCATCGCTTCTGATAAAAACATCAAATAATCCCCTCATGATCTGGGAAAGTATGACACCGGAATTACCTCTTGCACCCATAAGCGCGCCCATCGAGGCATTTTCCATTACGGATCTCATTGAAAGACTTTTAGCCTTCATAACCTCTTCTTTTACCGATTTAAGTGTCAGGAGCATATTTGTCCCCGTATCTCCATCAGGTACGGGAAAAACATTCATATCATTTATCTTTGCTTCATTTTTCTTGAAATTATCAATAATAGTGTCGATTATAT
>CAYRTF010000086.1:6587-6867 GCA_964427165.1 uncultured Actinomycetota bacterium
ACAGCTCCAATTCTAAATTCCGGTCCTGTTTTTTATAAGCTATTTTTATTAATTATTGACTTTTTTCAGGCCTAATTGTTTCCATCCCCCGGACAATATGGACCGCAATGCATTTACATACCCGCCTGCTATTTTCAGTAAACTATTTATCTGCACTTTCCTTGAAAATAATAAAATAAAATGATACTATGCCTTGACGTTTTTAATTATATAATACTAAAGTTTGAAAATATAATTACCATTATTTACCGGTAATGGAATACAAATATTAAAAGATAAG
>CAYRTF010000087.1:0-1361 GCA_964427165.1 uncultured Actinomycetota bacterium
GTTATTGGATCAATATAAGAGCCTGCAGCAACTGACTGATTGTTATAAAAAAGTAAAATAGGAAAATCCACCGACTATGGCAACTCCCAGGATTATTAGAATAATATTTACCCAGATACCTTTTACCCTGTTTCTTGCCAATGCTTTGCGGATTGAGATCAAGATATGGACAGATCCCACGACCAGGGCGGCAATATTTAAATATACCTGGTGAAGTGAATTTGCAAGTCCCCGTGTAAAAAAGGTAAAATATCCAACCTGCCGATATCCGGTAATAAGCATCAGCAGTACAAGCACTAATAGCACATATGCTGAAATACGGTTTACCCTGGTCAGTATTTTTTCCATATTTTCTCCACGTTATTTATAGATATTATAATCCATAATATCATTTGATTACAATTTAACCTATAGATTCAAAAAGGTGCGCATGTCTTTCTTGCCCGCTTTTAAAACTCCTGTGAAAATAAAATACAGGCTTACTATATTTATGTGGTTTACATATTTCCAGCCTGATCAAGTTTCTCAAAATCGCTTTCAAACTACTATAAAGTGATTTATAGACTTCATAATATTTAGCATGTTTAGATACATCATCAGGATTTGGAGAAGTTTCTGAGACCTCTTTTATAATGCTGCCGGTAGCCTCTTCTACGTTTTTATAAATCCCCGCTCCGACACCTGCAAGGATAGCAGCTCCATACGAGGGTCCTTCTTCTACATTTAAGGTAACTATCTTTGTATTAAATATATCACTGGTTATCCGGCGCCAGAGTTCCGATTTGGCCCCACCGCCAAAAAGGACTATCTTATCAGATGTTATACCGAGTTCCTCCATAAGGGAGAGGCAGTCATACTGGGAATAAGATATTCCCTCCATTACGGACCTTGCAAAGTGATCCTGGTTATGTATATAGGACAGGCCAAAGAATACCCCCCTGGCATACGGATCTACATAGGGGGTTCTCTCTCCTGATAGATAAGGTAGAAATATGAGCCCGTCCGACCCAGGAGGGGAGGACTCTGCCTGCTTGTTCAATAGCTCATAGCCTTTAAGCTCTTTGTATTTTAAAGAGATCTTATCCGAAGTACCAAATGTATCATAATACCATTTATATGAACCTGCTGCTGAAAGAGTCACTCCCATAAGATGCCATGCGCTTTCCACTGCACTCAAGACCATTATTTTTTAATTGCCTGAGTGTCCTGTCATAATCCAGGTCACCTTTCTGGGCCAGTGCGATTTCAACACCATCAAATCCGGTTTTTTTAATCCTCTCAAATAGAACAGTATTTTCATCCTTAAAACTTCCCGTAAATATCAAAGTATTCAAACCATACTTCATAATAACCTCCTCGTA
>CAYRTF010000087.1:1371-5902 GCA_964427165.1 uncultured Actinomycetota bacterium
GTTATATACCCGGTCTGGTTCCAGCATTAATTCTTTTCCCTGAACACGTGACTTTCCGCCAGATGAAGAAAACGCTCCAGCTACCAGGTCTATCTCTCCATCCATAGCAGCTGCTTTTCTGTGTACTGATCCAAAAAATGCATCAGGGCCCCCTCCTATCATACCGTATTTGATCTTAGCTGAATTCTCTGATGTTCCCTTGATGGTTCCTGCCATTGGTAACCCTCCTTTTCTCTTTATGAGATTATTTGCTTAGTTCAATATAGAATATTATTCTAATATTCCAAACATCGATAGGACACAGAAAATATTTTGGATAATTTCTGTATTATATTTTGACAGATAAATAGAGATATTTCAAAAATATCATGGAATATTTATCCTGTTATTTGGAGGATCCAATCCAGTTTTCGGAAAGGCTCCTAGTGCACTGCAGAAACGGGACTGCTTTTAATCCCCGGTTTAGTTTTAACAGCAGCAGGTCTCTTTTCAGGCAGGTAAGGTGATTTTTTAAGTATCCAGTATTTTATTATTGGCTTAACTGCTCTTATAAGATACCTTCTGATACCCAGGGTCCTTCTTATCTCGACTAAAAAGTCATCAAGATCCTTTTCCTGGTATTTAAGAAGATGCTGGCTTTCAGAAGTATCCATCCAGTCTGTATAGAAGGGCCTGCTGTTAAAAGCTTTTTCAGGAAACATACCTAACCCTACTTCATCCAATACCCTGGTAATGAAATCCCTTTGAAGCATCTGGCATTTCTTCCCTCCGCCTATGAGCAGGGTCTTTCCCCAGACTTCTTCACTGACTGCGGCATTTGCAAGAGCTGATCCGGCATCAGCAGCATGGATCAGCTCTATCCTGTTATCAAGAGAGACGCTGAAAAGCATGGGATCTATCTCACAAAGCGAAGGTGAAAGTACTGCCCCTAACCTGAGTATCGTCCATTTAAGCCCTGATATCTTCACAAGCTGCTCACACGCAACTTTGTGATGTGAATAATTATCAGTAGGTTTTACCTGATCCTCGATTTTCCTGGGAGGTTTCCGGTCCTGGGTCTCTCCAAATACTGAAACTGAAGATGTGAAAACTATTTTTGCTTTTACCGCCTCTCCAGCTGCAGACCGGAGAAGATTCCGCGTCCCCTCGACATTTATCTCCCATGCCCAGTTCGGTTTTTGTTCAGAAAGCGCCGGGATGATAAAAGCTTGATGTATGATGATGTCCTGCCCTTTCACGGCTCCCTGCACAGCTGCGGCATCAGTAATATCTCCCCATACCATGTCTATGCTATTGCTACTTTTTTTCTGAAGATCTTCAAGTATCTTTAGATTTCTTTTATTCTTTAATTCCAGGACCCTTACCTCATGTCCATTGCCCAAAAGGTTTTTCAGGGTGTATAAACCTACATTTCCAAATGCTCCCGTAATAAGTATTTTCAAAATAGTCTCCTCGTTTATTTTTCACTTAATTAAGCAGTGTATGCTGCTTTCCTTAAAATAAGCTTAAAAAAATGAGGAGAGGAAATTCATACTCTCAAGATCATAAATATGAGCAATTACTGCTTGTTTGCTCTATCTTCCGCATATCTTATCCTCTCCATTATTGGAGGGTGGGAATACAGAGTATATTTGATCAATGGATTTGGATCCACATTTGAAAGATTTGATCCGGCAAGTCTTGTCATTAATGCTATCTGTGTATCATATCCCTTTGTAATTTCAAGGGCCATCTCATCAGTTTGCTTCTCAAAATACCTGGAGATCATATTCTGAAATGGAAGTATTAAAAATGTGGTTAAAGCAGTTATAAGTATCAGGATAAAAACAGCTCTTATATCTCCTCTTAGTCCTGTCCTGGAGAACATAAGGCCCAATAAGAAAAAACCAAGAAAACCTCCCATTATGCTCATACCAATACCTTTGAGCACATGGGAAGATTTCCAGTGTCCGGCTTCATGAGCCACTACATTTAATATTTCTTTGCTGGAAAAATTGTTAATCAGGTTATCATAAAGGACGATTCTTCTGGTATTGCCTATTCCTGTAAAATAAGCATTGGCTTTAGTGGTCCTCCGGCTGGCGTCAGCGACAAGGATCTCCTCAACTTCTATTCCGGCCTCTTCTGTTATCCCCAGTATCTCCTCCTGAAGCTTATCATCATCAAGTTTTTTAAACTTATAGAAAAGCGGATCAATGAGAACCGGGTAAAGATAAACGGCTATTACAATAAAAACGGCCACTGCGGCAGCTGCTATTAACCACCAGTATCTGGGAACATATACCAGAAGTGCGTATATCCCGGTCATGGCACCAATCGAGACAATTATGTCTATTGCTTTGCTTTTTCCATAATCACTGAACCACATCCCTACAGTTTGAACTGATTGACCGAATTGATGCTCTACCGTATAGCCCCTGTAAAAACTTAATGGAAGCAATATAATACTCAGCAAAATATAGAAAAGGGCGATATACCCTGCAGAAACCAGGACATTCATCCTGGTTTCTGCAGTGAAATATTTCCATATGATCAATAATGCGGCACCCATTACCGCCCAGGAAAGAATCCTGCTGATGACCGAAAGAGTTATGCTTATCCTGCCATATGCAGAAGCCCTGGAAAGAAAGTCGCTGCTAAAATATTTTAAAGTATCCGGTCCATAAGATGGTTTTACGGCAAGGTTTGCTACAAGTATCGTCAGGGCCGCTGCAAGTGCCAGGCCGCCCAGAACAATAATGAGCCAGAATATTCCCGGATTTGAATCTAAAATCTTAAACCTTGAGTTCATCGGCTCTAAAAATTATTTGATATTATCTAGATTCTAATAGATTTTTAATAAAAATTAAAACTGGCGGATATCATACCTCTTTTGGACTTGCAGCCTTTATGGATTCTATGAATAAAATTGAAATTAAATATTTACTTTTTTCATTTACAAGGATTATCTACATGAAGGTTTCCAGCATCTTCTTTCCCCTGTGATAAAGATAAGTATCAAGTACTTCCTGATACCGTTCACAAACAGGTTCTTTTCCCCCATGGATCACAATTGAAGACATAGGACATCCTCCGCCGCAGATCGGGGCAAACTTACACTCCACGCATTTTTCCATATTCGTAATATCCCTGTCCCTCCACACTGACATCCCGCTTCTGGAAAGCTCGAGTGACGGGAAAAATTTTCCGATAGATAAATCCTTGTTGCCTATGGACTCAGGACATGTGTAAATATATCCATCGGGACAGAATATATATAGTTCAAGAAGATTGCTTTCACAATTAAAAAATCTCGGAGAGACATTTGGCGCCCCATTCAAAACTTCCTGTATATGCCTCAATGGTTTGAAACTGTAAAAACCAAAAAGGTCCTCAAGCTCTTGATTTGCATCATATATGCTTATTAATCTCTCAAGCAGTTTTTCTTCTTCAACGACCGGATGAGTATAGTCAAGCGTGGTGTGATCTGTGATAAGCGACGGTCTTACTTTGAAGTTGGGATGGCCTATCCAGCTCTTTTTCAGCATGAAGTTATGGGTCCCCGGAAGGTAGTCTATATTTTCCATATCTATGTTTATCCTGGCATTTGTATTTATCTTATTATCCAGCAGAGCATCAATACTTTTCGAGACCTCGGCAAAACTTCCTTTTCCGGAAAAGTATATTCTCCTTTTGTCATGTATGCTTTCAGGTCCGTCGACCGTTATCTGAAGCATTTCAATATTATCTTTAGCCGGACCCAGGATATCTATAAAGTCCCCTGCAAATACACCATTGGTGACTATTGTTATCTTTGCATCCTTTTCCACCGCAAATTCCAGTATTTTCCTGACAATATCTTTATTTTTTGGAAGAAGCGGTTCTCCTCCAAATAATTCTATGGATCGGATGTCTTTATTGATTTTTTTTGAAATGATTTTTATGGATTCAAGGGAGGCTTTGAGAAGATCCTCGTCCATGTCCTTTTTATTGCCTGATAAAGTATCTTTTTCAAAACAATATATACAGTTGAGATTACATGAATATGTGGGACAGATAACATATCTTACTGGTCTGTCATTTGCTTTTACGGAGAAGTTCTTAAAAAGTTCGTCAAACAGTTTTTTTTCTTCACTGGGATCTTTATAGCAATACCCCCTCTCTATCAGGCCTGAGAGGGGGTCAGAGTCTGCTTCCTCAAACTTTCCGCCAAGCATTAGATCCCAGTCCTTACTTTTTATAAAATCCAGGGCGCCTGTGAGAAAATTATTTATAAAAGTGTAATCACTGTCCAGCTTATAGTGATAATTGTATTTGCTCGGCCAAAGTTTCATTTTAACTTTTTTTATCCGCCGCCAACCCACCAACACCAAAACCAGCAGCAGAGAGGCCCCATACCTTCTTTTAGGCTTGCAAAGTCAGTATCCCTATTCCACAGGTCTTTTGTTTTATTTAATGAGATCAAAACTATTCCTCCTTTCTAAATAATTTCTCTTGTTTACTGTATTGTTTAGCTTTAATAAATTTCTATAAATATTTCTAACAGTTTGCT
>CAYRTF010000087.1:5912-6859 GCA_964427165.1 uncultured Actinomycetota bacterium
TATAATATTTAACCGCTATCTTAATAAAATAATAAAATCATTCCATTTTATAGCAATAACTATTTGGATAAATAGTAAAAATATAAACAGAAAATACATTAATATTTTTGGAAAAATTCGCATAAATATCTTTTTATAGTCTGTCCTTATTATTGAAGCAACTCTGTTCTCAAGCCTTCTCTGGCTGAAAACTCCAGCAGGTGAAAAAGCTGAGCCCTCCAGTGGAGTTAAGTGTTTGTTTGTTCTAATTAATGATTTTAGCTTCAATAATGAATTTAATATGATCTCTGCAATTTCAACAGGAGGCTTATTTGTATATTTTACCACCAGCTTATCACAGGCTTTTTCCTGTTCGCTTCTTATAAGGAAATATGCAATGAACCCAAATGGATTAAAAAAGTTCAGATCCCTGAGTATCAGAGCGATCCAACCTAAAAGATTATCCCTTCTTTTTATGTGGGAAAGTTCGTGACATATTAAAATATCCTTTTCGTCTTGATTAAGATTTTCCAGCAATCTTGGCGACAGCACCAATGTAAAGCGTCTTACCCCAATTATGAACGGCGAAGGATAGTCCCTATGTGTAAGGCTGACATCCGGAGAATTGGTTTTAATCTTACTTATGAAGTTGTCGATAATTCTATAGATATCCGGTATATCCTCTCTTCCAACTTTTTCTTCACAAGCAAGCTTCCTGTAGAGAAAAGCGATGCTTATCCACCTGAATAATAATAAAGAAAAAATTGCTATCACTATTATTGTAAGGGCTAAATAATTAGGATTTGATACTATTGCTGAAGGGCTTTTACCGATTTTTATCATATTCATAGGGTCTGGAAATCTTATTCCGGAAACTTGCCCATAGTACATATTATACAGCTTCTCAACATCGATCCTTTCAAGAATAACAATAAAAGGTTTGACGAGGGGGAGGAAGAAAAAAAGGA
>CAYRTF010000088.1:0-6697 GCA_964427165.1 uncultured Actinomycetota bacterium
ATCTGATAATTTGCTTTCAGATATTATCTTTTTTATATCCTTATAGCTGCGTGATTTTTGCTCTTCTATCATTTCCACATCAAATTTAGTGGCGCTTACCGCTCCTGCCATCGCTTCCCTGCGCTTCAGCCTATATCCGGTAAGTCCAAGCTTCTCTAATTCTTTTACAAGGTGAGGAAAATCAAGACCCGCATCAATAAGAGCCCCGATCGTCATATCTCCGCTGATCCCGGAAAAACAGTCAAGGTATAAGATGTTTTTCATCCTTGCCTCCGCTTATAATAAGATAATAAAATTTTATCTACCGGACTTATTGTCCAAAATTAATATAATTTACTAAATAAGCCTGACAGAAGGACAGCAATTTATTCTATTAAAGCTTCCCCGGTCACCGGGGTTTTGGCTCAGTAAATCTGGTATTAACTGATATTCTATCAAAACTGGCTGTAAAAACTTACCTTTTATGTCTTGAAATTTCGTCTTTTTAGTTTAACCTATACTAAGTATCCCGGGAGAAATGGATTTTGGTCAGGAAATAGGGTGGTAAATTTGGACAAAAGCAGACTGGAAGAAAAAATAAATAAGTTAAAAACAATACTTGGGGATCTTGGGTCAGTTGTAGTGGCCTATTCCGGAGGTGTTGACAGCACTTTCCTGCTTGCCATGGCAAAAGAGGTTCTTGGAAAAAACATCCTTGCCATAACCGCCGCTTCGCCAATGATCCCTACATTTGAAATAAAAGAAGCAAAAATAATTGCCGGGAAATTAAAGGTCGGGCATAAAATATTGAAGACCAGTCCGCTTGAAGATCCTGCTCTTAAATATAATCCCAGGGACCGCTGTTATATATGCAAAAAAAGTCTTTTTGTAAAATTCTTAAATCTTGCGGAAAAATATGGCTATTCTTATCTGGTTGATGGAACAAATTTTGACGATCTTAATAGTTCCCGTCCCGGACTAAAGGCACTGGCCGAGCTTGGCGTTAAAAGCCCTCTTGCGGAAGCTGAGCTTACAAAGAAAGATATCAGGAAGTATTCAAGAATAATGGAACTTCCCACATGGGATAGTCCAGCTCTCGCCTGTCTTGCCACCAGGATCCCTCACGGTGAAGAGATCACTGAACCCAAACTGGCGCAGATCGACCAGGCAGAGGATTTTATAAGAAGCCTTGGATTTAGACAGATAAGGGTACGCTATCATTTCCCTATTGCACGGATAGAGGTCGATCCTGAAGCTATTTCCAATATAATAGAGCCTCCTGTGAGAAAAAAGGTGGTCGAAAGACTTAAGGCAATAGGCTTTGGCCATATTGTTATTGATATGGAAGGATATAGGCCGGGTACGATGGATGGACTCTAAAACTAAAAAACGGACCCTTATTGCATTTTATTATATTTTTATATTATTTGGGCTTTCTATCATAGTAGTCGATCCCCTTATCCCAATAATCTCTGACGAGATAGGCGTTGGTTTTGATGAGATCGGTATTGCCTTGTTTGTCGGGTCTGTTGCAGCACTTATAGCAAATTTTTTTGCCGGCAGATTATCTGACAGGGTAGATATAAAAAAGCTGGTCCTATTGGGCCTGCTCCTTCTCTTTTTAGGTTTTGTAATATTTGGAGCATACTTAAATTATGCGGTCTTTATTATTGTGATCATATTTTTGAGGGTTGGTTTTGGCATCATCGATACTTCGGTCCATTCATTTTCATCCAAGCTATTTAAAAAAAATATAAGCCGGATTTTTCTCAAGCTTAATATAGCATGGTATAGCGGTGCGGTATTGGGTCCGCTTGTAATAAGCGGTATTCTTTACTTTGAATTTCGGCCCAGATACATTTTTTTCGTCTTTGCTTTATTTATGTGATATTTATTTTCATATTCTATAAAATTTGTCCGGATAGAGAAGCCGGAGGGGATGTATCTTCCCAGAGTAAAGATATTCCAGGATCCCATAAGAGTGTTCTCAAAATATTAAAGGATCCTGTAGTAGTAATGGTAAGCCTGGTTTTATTTATATCCCTTGGTTCCATCATGGGACTGACTACCTGGCTCACTACATATTTCTTGGGTTTCAGCATAAGGGTTGCTTATGGTTCCGCTATTCTATCTGTATACTGGTTATTTTCCATTATCGGTATTCTCATAACTACAAAAATTGTCTCAAAATATAAAGAAGTGAATATTCTTTTTTATAGCTGCCTGGGTGGTATCATGTTTCTTGCCGTTTTTAGCTTTACTCCTCTTATTTATATAAAAATAACTGCCCTGGCCATGCAGGCAATGTTTTTTGCTGCAATCTTTCCTCTTACTAATGCAATTGCAGCAAAAAGGGACCCCAAAAATTCCGGGACGGTACTTGGTTTTACCATAGCTTTTGCTTTTGCAGGCTCCATCGTTTTTCAACCTATATATGGTTATGTGGCAGAATATTTTGGGAAGGAATATATAGCCTATATAGCCCTTGGGGGGACGCTTATTGGTTTTATTTTTGTTGTTATACTATTTAGAATAATAAAAAAGGAAAACACCGGGATATCTATTTAAGCTAATTGATTTTTTTATTCTGGCTCGGGTCCCCTGCAGGCTCCCGGATATTAATTCTTAATAAGTTAAATCAGGATTTCCAGCTAGTGATCTCATCACAAGCAAAGCACTTCTTGCTGTGAATGGATATCAAGTTATTACATTTTTGGCATTTGTATTTTATTTCTTGATTTTTAATAAAATAATTTATCCCTTTATTTTTTATCTCATTTAGATTATCAATCATACTCATCCCATATTTTTCTCTATAATTTTTATCCAATTTAGCTAAAACTTCACATGGAAAACAGCCGCATTCAAAACAAAATTCTATTTCGCCTTTCAGTAATTTTAAATCATCCCTGCACTTCTTCTTTAAAAATGCACATTGCTTGTTCCGTGCCCTGCAACCTACACAATTTGATACTACCCTTCCGGGTATATTGTTTTTATATGCAAGGTAGCTGCTGCATATGCCACAATTCATTCCACAGGGTGCGATCAATTCTTCGCTTAGATCTACCATTTTTATTAATAATTTAAATTATTCTTTTTATTACAAATGATCATTTTCGATTTTTAAACATATCAATCCTTTGAAAGATCTGGTTCGAAATTTATTGCTTGGGGCCGCTATTTTCTTTTGCTAAATAATAAGACCCCTGGCTAAAGGGGTCTTATTATGTTTAAGTTTTTATATAATAATCTTTGGATCATTTTATTAAAGCTAATAATCCTGGTACACTACCCGGGCACTTCATATGTAACATTTAAGTCTATGTCGCCGATTCTAAACCTGTACCAATCATTTATTCCATCAATATTTATGCCGCTAAGACTGATCTTCAGCTGTATTCTCTGGCTATTCGAATCTACTGCACTCTGAAGTGCCGCTTCCAGCTCGGAACTTGAGAAATTAAAGCTTGTCATAGTTGATGAAGTGGGAAAGATTCCTACAAAATCCCCGCCGGCGCCCTGATCCGCAAGTGTTAGAGAACCGCCATAATCAAATGTTTTTACATGTACCTGGGGCATAGCCTCGGGATGGCCCACAATACCATCGACCGGCATGGAAAGCGATGCGTCTTTAATTGTCACATCTTCCAGACTGCTTATACTGTTTATATTAAAACTTAGATAGGCCTTTATCTGTCTATCATTTGAATAGTCCCCTACAAATGTATACACAGGAGGATTCTGATAGGCTTGTTGCTCCACTATAATATAACCACTTATGCTTTTATCGATATCAATAACCACATCTGTTTCTATGGGGTCAGGGGTAGGAATTGCACACCCCCAGCTCAGATCAATAGAATCAGTAGCAGAGCCCTCAGAATTAGTAACAGTGGCAGTGAGAGTATAGGTATCACCTGGATTATCTATGTTAACCTGTGCTTTTTTATTTCCAAATGAACCCAGGCTATCATCTTTGCTCCAGGAGATCGAAGGATTGGGGCTGCCGGTAACTGTAGCCTCTACTCTATAATAGCATATACTTCCTTCAAGAGCGGGGCCCGCATAAATCGCTAAACTGACGGTAGGAGCTTCTTTTACTATGTCTGCATCGGCGTCGCTGTCTGCATCGGCATCGGCGTCGCTGTCTGCATCGGCATCAGCATCACTGTCGATATCTGCGTCTACATTTGTATCAGCATCTGCATCTGTGTCTGCGTCGGTATCTGCATCTGTGTCTGCATCGGCGCTGGCACACTTACCTTCAAGGATAATGGAAACAGAAGCAGTGCCAGCTGAGTTTATAGCAGTTGCTGTAAGAGTATAGGTATCACCTGCCTCTACACCTACTTCCACTCTGCCAGAACCAAGCGTGCTAACATTGTCATCATCATTAAATTCGATCTCGGGTTCGGGCATACCTGTTGCTTTAGCTTCTACCCTGTAGTAGCACATATTGTCTGATTCAGAATAATCAGGACCATCATATATTTCCAGCTCCAGGGTCGGAGCCTCACCAGGGGCCAGGCATGTGGCAGCCAGGCCTATAAGGGAAATAGTGAGAATAGCCAGAATAGCTATAAGTAGCTTTCTTTTTTGCATGATAACCTCTCTTATGATTATTTATAAATAGGTTTTACAAGTATTATATCTTATTATCAGGTTAGGTAAAATATGAATATTTTTGAATGAAACATTGATTATACAATTTTAGCTTATTTACCTTAAAATTATTTTATAAGATTTAAGTCCCTTAAGCTATTTATATACAGAAAATAACTGAATTTATAAAAAAGCAGAGGGGTTGCAGACGGGTCAAGGAAATGATTAAATTATGTAATTTATAAAAAATTCACAATCAACCAATATGGAGACAACATGATCAGAGGACTAAGAAAAAGATTAAAAAGAAAAAATGAAAAGAAGATGATGGAAACCATTATTGTCATACTTCTTTCGGCTTTCATCACATTTATAGCATTCTACTCGATGAGGCTTGAAAGATTTGTAAGCCTCATAATATTTGCCCTGGGATTTATTCCTATACTGATTGCATACTTTTTGAAAATAGATCTGAAAAAAATGCTTCCTGATATTATATTCGGCATCACAGACAATCTGATACTTATAATACCCACAATAATCGGGGCAGAGCTTTTTGGAGCCGCAGGGGCCCTCGCCGGTGCTATTGTAGGAAATGCGGTCTCGGATGCTATAGCGGGATATTTTGAAGGAAATCTGTCTGAATTTCTACATTCAAAAGGAATAGATGCCACAAGAACAGTGCTTGGGTCATCGCTCGGCAAAATGAGTGGTTGTCTATTGGTGGTGATATTTCTTATTTTCTTCTAGGAGCCTTTCCGGAAACTGGACCTGTATTTGTTGGACAGGCTCCCAATATCTTCCTGGCAGCATAATAGAGATTTTTACTGATTATAGTATCTTCTCCAATTTTGTTTAAATGTCCCCTACCGTGCCCGGTTAATACAAAAACACCAGCAGCTCCCGCATTTTTAGCAAATAATATATCAGAAGGGTGGTCGCCAATAACATATGACTGATCTATATCAATATTGTATTTTATTACAGCAAGGTCGATAAAATAAGGCAGTGGCTTCTTACAATTACATTTATCCTCTGTCTTGTGGGGACAGTAAAAGAGTCCCTCTATTTTGATCCCATTCCCGCTTAGATAGTTAAGGATGTAGTCGTTTAAGTTTTTTACATCCTCTTCTTTTACCAGACCTTTCCCTATGCCGGACTGATTAGTAATAATAAATAATAAAAACTCTTCCTGCAAAAGCTTTAGCGCTCTGGTTGTGAAAGAATAAAACTCTACATCCTCTAAATTTCCAATATATCCATTATCTTTGATTATGGTCCCGTCTCTGTCTAAAAATACTGCCTTATTACACATTTTTTACTCTTCACTATTTACTTTCCAAAGCTTTATCAAGCACCAGTTCCGCCCCATATGAAGAGCGTACAAACGGGCCCGCCGCAATTGCCTTAAATCCTAATTTTCTAGCAGTTTTTTCAATTTCTTTAAATTCTTCCGGTGTATAGTATTTTGATATAGCTATATTGTCTTCTGAAGGACTGAGATATTGTCCTATTGTAATAATATCCACTTTGCTCTTTTGGAGATCCTCTAATAATTTTAATATTTGTTTCCTGCTTTCACCAAGTCCAACCATAAATCCCGATTTGGTATAAATGGCAGGTCTTATCTCTTTTGCCCTTTTAAGCAGTTTCAGGGAACGCCCATAATCTGCACTGCTCCTTGCTTTGCTATAATTCGATTCAACTGTCTCTATATTATGATTTAGGACATCCAGCTCCTCAGATAATAAGGTCTCCAGATTCTTTTTATCTCCTCCAAAATCAGGCACCAGGCATTCTACTCTTGTATCAGGATTTAAATTTTTTATAGCTTTTACAGTTTCGGCAAAATGTGAGGCTCCCCCATCATCAAGATCATCTCTTGTAACAGATGTTATGACTGCATAGAGGAGGTCCATCTCCTTTATTGCCGCTGCTATTTTTTTAGGTTCATCCCTATCAAGCGGAAGCGGTCTGCCGCTATTTACACCACAGAATCCGCAATTTCTTGTACACATGTCCCCCATCAGCATAAAAGTTGCGGTACGCCTGCTAAAGCATTCGAATATATTGGGACATTTTGCGCTCTGGCAAACAGTGTGGAGACATGAAG
>CAYRTF010000089.1:0-5350 GCA_964427165.1 uncultured Actinomycetota bacterium
GGAGTAGCCTATATAATACTTTGCATCATTTATTAATGCTTTTGCTATCACATATTCATTACCTGCCCACCTGCCATGTGGAGCTTTCATGGGAATAAAAAGATAAGTATTTTTTACAATTTTCCTAAGCCTCTTCTTTTCGAGTAACTTCTTTATTAAGTAAGCACCCTTCTGACTATTACTGCAGAAATAATTTATTTCTTTCCTTGTGTAGATCTCTTTCCCCTCAAACTCAAGCCGGGTCATAAGATCGATTTCTTTTACCGAAAGTGTCTTTTTAATCATTATTTTTAGTTTTTTATTATACCCAGATAAGTGCTTTTTTATTAACTAAAAATAATATACCTTTTTCAATACTGCCTGTCAACTAAGATTTTTATAGTATCATTTGGCAATACCGCTCAGAAAATCCGGCCATTCGCTTCGGTTTATAGAGGGATTATCCGCGCCTCCCACGCCAATAAGCTCTGCCTTCTCCTGCATCTGGTTTTAATTGATCTGGACTTTCATTTCTTTAGAGTACATTGTCTACGGTATTGCTTTATTACCAAAATGCTTACAACTGTCATATCCTTTTACTGCATACTTTTGTACTGTCAATTATTCTATTTAACTTTTCCTGTAATACTTAAAATTCTCCCAGCTTGCATTGGACGGTATAGAGTGGTCACCATAAGGTATTTTTCTCCCCCTTTAAAGCCGGGTATCCAGAAGGCATAGTTATTTAAAGCATCTATAAAGTAGCCTTGGGCTTTAGCCTTTCTGATATGAAGTCTCCATTTTTCCTTCTGGTCTTATTATGTACTGGCTTTCATATAAACAGAGTTTTAACGGTTTTACGCTTAAATTTTCAGCACTGACCCTGTCGGGGCCCATGGTCAGCATTACCTTCTGCCCCTTCCAAACAAAAGGAAAACTTATCTCTTTCCATTTTTCAGGAAGTCTTGGCTCAAGCGTCAGTACATCCTTTTCGGTTGCCGGCCTTACCCCGGCAAAACCAAATACGGCCATCTGCCATGTGGCAGCGGAACAGGCAATATGGATTCCCTGGCTTGCTTTTTCCTTTTCTATATCAAGATCCAGTCCTGCAGTGTATTTCCAGAATTCCCAGGCTTTATCATCTAACCCCAAGCGGAGCGCTATCAGGCCGTGGACACCGGGGGAGAGGGACGAGTCGTGGGTGCACAGTGGTTCATAGTTAAATATACTTCCAAAGTCCAGACTGGATGCATTTTTAATGACCTTGCCTGCTGTGATGCCGTCAGGATCACGGTCAGTGCTGTAGGCGCTTCTCTTTTCAAGGATAAGCTCCTTCCCCGCAGCAAGATTAAATTCTTTTACCTGACAGCATGAACGCTTCCCTGTTTCACCTTTCCAATCCCATCCAAGCATAGTGGTTGTGACTTCAATGGTATTATTTCCCCCGGTTGTAACTTTACAGGTAGAATTGCCGCTTTCCAGGCTGCATTCTACATTGGTGTAATGGTCATTTCCGTTTGTCCTTATATCTGCATCTATGCCAGCTTTTACCATTAGTTCTGTATCCTTATCAGAGACAATAGATACCTGCTGGAGAATGAGCTTTTTATTTACTGCATCTACAAACCTTCTATATTTTAATGTCAGTTTTTCCCCGCTTTTTGTCTTCCAGGTCATCTGTCTTTCAAGCAGGGCTGTCTTTAAGTCAAGCTTTCTTTTAAAATCCTCTATATGGGATCTAACCGTGTCAAGTCTTTCTTCTCCGATGTCTTTCTTCTCCGACATAGAGATCAATACCAAGACAATACGGCATATTTGTAATCTCGCTGACATATACCGGAACAGGACCGTAGATGCCGGGTATATAAGTGCCCCATTTTGTACTCTGCTTGACAAACTTTTCTGCCGATACATTGTCAGCGCTTCTATTATATTCAATATTTTGGGGGCTGTTACCCAGGGTCTCTTCAAATGAACCCCTTATGTGCAGGTATCCTGAGCCTTGAGTGAGAAGACCTTCCCAGGAAAGAGCTTTTTCTGCAATGAATCCATTCTGGGCAAGGATCCAGCTTTCTTGATCTGTTGACATGTAAAAATTTTCCTTTCAAATATGCTAATAATAAATTAGATTTTTCTTTATTATTTATCATTGATGCTAAGCCTGTCAACTTCTATATCTTCAAACCGCCTATCCGGTTCTTGGGACATCTTTTTTACCTTTTCTGAATATTCCTTTGAAACGTCGGCAGTCTCCATATAGTCATTCGATATATTGTACAGTTCCGGTTCCAGAACTTCCCGGGGTGCTTTAACAGGAGGGTCTTGATCGAAAAAACCAGAATTCTATCTCAAACCTATGCTGGAAAATCAAATCTCTTCATTATTATAATCAGGTTTTACCACCTGTATTTTTACTAACCCCTTGTTTTTCGCTCTTTTTAATATTCTGCTTACTGTATATTTTGAGATCTTTAGTCTCCTGCCGATACTTTCCTGCTTAAGGTCCTCAATATAATACAACTTGGAGACCTCATACAATAATCTTAGTTTATAAGACATACTATTTTTTTCTACCTCCTGGCAACAATGGGAACTATACGATCTTCGTCAATTTTTCACTGGCTGTACTTCATGCTAAATATTTAAGATTAATAATCTTCTACGTTTTTATCTTTTCTCCCGGGAAAAACTGTGCCTTTTTCGTCATATTCGGGCCAATCAATTCCCTGTTCAGCCAGTTCTTTTCTTATTCCTGCTTCAACCACAGGAGCTGTGGAATCAGATATCTCTGCAGTAATGCCTCCGTCTACAACAAGATTATGCCCGGTTATAAATGAAGCTTCATCCGAAGCAATAAAAAGCGCCGCATATGCAAGCTCCCTTAATGTCCCTGGTCTTCCAAGCGGATAATATGAATTCTGCCTCCTGACAGCAAAAGGATTTTTATCAAGATATTCCTGTTTCCATTCAGTGACTATCCTTCCCGGGGAAATAGCATTGACCCTTATTCCCTGCCTGCCAAATTCAACTGCGAGCTGCCTGCTTAGATTTATAACTGCCGCCTTTACGGCACAGTAATTAACTGTTCCGACATAGCCGGACATCCCCAGCATCGATGCGATATTGATAATGGAACCTTTTTTAGCTTTTATCATGTCTGGCAGGGCGTATTTACAGGAAAAATAAATAGATTTTAATGAAGTATCAAACATTTCGTCCCATTGATCCTCTGGTAAGTCGAGGATGGAGCCGTGTTTTCCTCCATAGGCATTATTTACCAGAATATCCAATCCGCCAAAATGATCTTTTGTAAAACTTATAAGATGCTTGATGTCTTTTTTTTCTCTCACATCAGCCTTGCACCAGACTGCCTCTCCTCCTTTATGTTTAATGCCCTTAACTACTTCCTGGCCGGGTTTGGGGCGTCTTCCGCTGGCGCTTACAACTACCTTTGCTCCCTCTTCACCAAATAGTTCCGCTATTGCCCTCCCAATACCCGATGTAGATCCGGTAATGATTGCAACCTTGTCTTTTAACCTATCCCTCGGTGCAAAGAAGTTTCTGGAGATGGAAGAGGATAGGCCGACAGCTATTTTTGCAGCTTCCGACCAAATGGCATTAGGTGTATATAAGGCCATATATGAAGCTGGCTACAAAATACCCCAAGATTTTTCTGTGGTCGGGTTTTCCGGAATCACACTTTCTACTGGATTATATCCCGAACTTACAACAGTCGATCAATTTGCTCATAATACCGGAAACCAGGCAGGAAGAATACTCATGGAATTGCTCTCAGGAAAGACCCTGGAACAAAAAAGGATCCTCCTGGCGCCAAAACTTATAATAAGAGAATCCTGCAGGGGTATCTCCATAGACAGTTAGAAAGCATAAAAGAATTATTAGAATATGAAGAAATTTTTTAAATTAGTAAAAATCCCTTATCAATAAGAGTCCTGGGAGCCTGGACCCGGTTCCCGGGTAGACCCTTAACTGTGGTTTAACACCTCTTTCAGTCCCCTAAGTATATGGATCATCCCTCCGGTATCCATCCTGCAGTATGTTATAAGATCTTTGCGGATCTTTTTCACTTCTTCTGTGGTGGGACAGCTCTCCCCTATCCTGTAATGGCCGCAGGCATAGAGAAAATATACGCTTGCTGACAGGCCATCTGCTATATCCATACCCTTATAGCTGTAATCGGTAATTGCTGGTAGCACATTTTTTACAGAGGCACTCCCCCGCTGTATGGAATTATAATAATAGAAATCTCCAAAGGGCCTGTAGAGGTCGACTATCCGGGGTAGTACCGATTTTACCCACTCTTCATATTCGGGAAAATCCCCGGCAAGCTCGCTCAGGACTCCCTTTTCGAAGAATTCATAATATACGACTATGGTACCTCTATCGCCAAGATGACTTTTTAGGTTTTTAAGAAGTTCCTCTCTTGGATCTCCATTGCCGGGTGCTAAAAAATCATAATGGACAGATTCTCCATAAAGATCGTCCAGCACATGTATTGAATACTGGAATGGGATCCTCTGGAATGGTTTTGTGCCTTCATATATGGGTAATGCTGTAGAATAAGTCTCAAAATCAAAGAAATAAATGGGTTCTTCCAGCCTATCTAAAAAAGCTGATATTTGTCCCCTGTCCACTCTTGGTTTTTTTGTAATGGCACAATCTTTCTGGATCTGCTGTTTTAAATTTAAATCATATCCCTCGGGTATTTCTTCAATTGATAAGATTCCCCGGTTATATAGATCCATTGCTTTATCCTTATTACCATAAAGATTAAATACATGGTTTTCCGGCATAAGTCCCCAGCATTTTTCCTTAAGGGGACATGTATGTGGATGGTCGCACTGGCGGCCTATTTTTATATCCGGAGGGTCAGGTTTCTGAAGTATTTCCAGCATTTCTTCTACTGTTTCCGGAATGGACATCATCACTTCATCTACCTCTGGCGTAATATCACGAATACAAAAGAGTTCTTCCGGATCGATCTTGCCGTGTTTTATATACTGATTATTTATAAATGCAAGATAACAATTACTTATTTTTATCCCTGCCTGCAAAAATGTATATTTCTGAAAGGCTATATCATGCAGGTATTCTTCCTTTAGCTGTGTGGCACTTTTTACCTCGATTATATCCCAGCTATTTCCAGAAGCAGGCTTTAGGATGTCCACCCGGCTGAAGACTTTATCCGTACCTGCCGAAGCTTCGAAGATGGGCCGCCTTTCAGACAGTACCTCGGAAGTCTTTATAAGCTGCTCCCCAATATTTCTAAGTTTTCCGAGGTCTATGCCCCCTGGAAATAATTTTTTAGCATATTCTCCCACCAGCATCCCCTGCTTGAACATAAACCTTG
>CAYRTF010000089.1:5360-6621 GCA_964427165.1 uncultured Actinomycetota bacterium
GAAAAATCCGGCTCCGGGATCTCCTTTCTTGCATTTTCCCGGTACCATTGATATTTACGGCATTGAAGCCCGGCCATATATTTTGATTTTGAAATGATTATTCTTCTATTTCTATTCACAAAAATCTTTCAATTTATTCCCGGAAATATTTATACCTTTATTATTCAAAACCTTTATATATCTTTTCAAAATCTATGCCCATTACCGGATTGTCCCTGTATTTGTTTTTTAGCTTCTGCATTGCATTTATAAGTGCCTGATTTTTTATTCCATTGCCCAGGGCAAGATGCGCCTCCATATATGCAGACAGATCGTCTGCGCCTTTCACAAGGGCTCCGTCCCTTTCTCCTGTATCTGTGAATTCATCTTCGGTGAAGCGGCCTATATCTTTATGCCAGTTTTCCGGGATCAGTTTATAGATCTTTGACTTCATCTCCTCTATCTCATATTCCTTGATCAACCCGTCAAGGCCCTCTATGGATTTCTTTACCGGGTTTATAATATCCCTGGTAAGGACTTCGGGCAGATCATGGAAAAGACCTGTAAAGTAATTATTTATGCGGTTTTCAGTTTTTAGTCCAAGTCTAGTAGAGAAAAGGTACGAGAATATGGCAACAATAAGCATATGCCCAAGCACAGATGTTTTAGGGATGCGGTAAAGATGGCTCCATCTCTGCTGAAACCTGAGCTGGCCCGCAATACCTGCAAAATCCCTTAAGCTTTTATTTTCTTCCTTGAGAAAGAATTTCATACATCTTAGGTCCTGATATTCCTCCTGCTCCCGTTTTATGCTCTGATCTATCTCCTCGAATAAAAAGTTCCGGGGACCGGACTGGCTGATTATGGAAAATTCCCATTCAGTTATATAGAAATGTGCAGCGTTTACTATCCTTGTCTCCAGAACTTCTTCGGTGCTGTAGAGATGACTTTTAAGTTTTTCTACAAAACTGTTGCCCATTACCTGTACAAAGGGGCTCACCCTGTCAAATACCCACTGATTTAGTTTTCGGTATTTCTTTTTATCTTCCTTTATTTTATAGATAAGCGGGGGTTTTAGGTCCGTAAGGACTATCCTTTTCAGGAAATCGAATATGCCTGTTTCTATTACCCTGACCCAGTCCAGCTGCGCCTTTTTTTTGTCTTCTGCGCCAAGGTCCTCTTCGCATCTTCCGAGGATATAAGCCACGATCATCTTGTGGGCCTGCTTATCAAGCTCTGTAAATTCTACAGTCTTTATCTGGTCATTCCAGCGCTGCATGCT
>CAYRTF010000090.1:0-3585 GCA_964427165.1 uncultured Actinomycetota bacterium
ATGTTATATATTGAGAAGATATTAGTCAGGGGGATCAATATCTTCAGCCACCCTGTTTGCGATCAAAATAATTTATTTTGTGGTTTTACTACAAGGGATGGAGGATCCAGCCGCAAACCTTTCGATTCACTCAATCTTGCGTATCATGTAGGCGATGATCATAAATCGGTTCTCAAAAACCGGCGAATGATCATCAATAAGTTATTGGGCCCGGAACCTGAATGCATCTATTCTGCACTCCAGGTCCATGGAGATAATGTTCTTTATGTAGATAGAGATACTGGACACAAAGATGGAAATATTTCCATTGAGGCTGACAGCCTGATAACAGATAAGAGCAATATACCCATTATGGTATTAGGCGCTGATTGTAATCTGATCATCATAGCAGATATAAAAGAAAAAGCTGTAGGTGTTGTGCATGCAGGTTGGAAGGGAACGCTTAAGGGAGTGTTGGGAAAAACCCTGTTTAGATTTAAAGAACACTTTAATTCATCTCCTGAAAATATCCTTGTTTTTTTTGGGCCAAGCATAAGGAATTGCTGCTATAAGGTAGACAGCATGCTTGTAGACCGCTTCAAGGGAAAATTTAATGGAGAGGATTATTATTTTAAAAACGGCAAAGATCTTTTTCTTGATATTATTAAGTTAAACTTGATTCACTTAAAAGATTTTGGTATACAGGAAGATAATATATTCGATGTCAGGCAGTGTACCGGTTGCGGTAATGGATTTTTCTCCTATAGAAAGGAGAAAGATGCCGGACGTCAGGCGGCGATCGCAATGATCCGCTGATACAATGGTCCGGATACGGAAAGAAATATGATCACGATGAACTTTTTGACTGAAGAAAAAGAAAATGACAGCTTTTTAAAGTACAGGGAAAACATTTCCTCCCTTAAGAAGGATATAGAGGATGCTTGCAGCAATTCCGGGAGGAGTCCGGAAGACATAACCATAATAGCCGCAACTAAATATGTTGGTCCTAAAGGGGTTGCCATGGTGCATAAATTAGGAATAAATGATTTTGGTGAAAACAGGTCAGATGAACTGGTGAATAAGAAAAAAGCCATATCAGGGGATTCAAGATGGCACTTTATAGGGCATCTGCAGACCAGGAAAGCAAAAATGGTAGTTCCGCTTGTTAAATATATTCATTCCATAGACAGTCTTAAAACATTGGAAAAAGTTGGAAAAGAAGCTAAAAAAATAAATAAGATACAAAAAGTCCTGATAGAAGTAAATATTTCCGGTGAACAGGCTAAATATGGGTTGGGCATGGATCAGGTGGGTTCTTTTATCAGTGATTCACTGGATATCAAAAATATCGAGATAAAAGGTTTTATGACGATGGCGCCTTATACTGATGATATGAAGCATATAAGAAAGATATTCAGGGGCTTAAGGCTTTTAAGGGAAGAGATGTCCCGCTCTTTTGCCGGGTTGGGCCTATCAGAATTATCAATGGGGATGAGTAATGATTTTCAAGTAGCGATAGAAGAGGGGGCCACGATGATAAGGGTCGGCTCAAATATTTTTAATTAGGTCAATCGATTTTGGGAGGATAAATGAGTGGATTTTTTAAAAAGACCCTGTCTTTCTTCGGGCTGGCAGATGAAGAGGAGATCGAGGTGGAGGCTGAAGCCGGAAATATTTTGCCCGGTAGAAAAAATATGGGTGAAATAAGGCAGAGGAATACAGAGCCCGGGACCCCAAAGAGGATCTCAAGAAAAAAAGTCTCTCTCATAAACAGCGTACGGGAAAGCAGGAAGGCAAAAGTATTTATAGCAGAACCAAAAGAATTTGATGAAATACAGGGAATTGCTGATAATTTTAAAAATGATATTCCAATAATCGTTAATCTGCAGCGGGTGGATCAGGATATCTCCAAGCGGATAATAGATTTTTGCAGCGGCCTTACTTATGCTCTTGAAGGAGATATAAAAAAAGTTGCAGACAGGGTTTTCCTGATAACGCCATCAAACATTGAAGTTAATTCAAAGGAAAATGAATTCCTGAGCGAGGAAGGGTTTTTTAAGCCTTTTTAAGTAAAAGAAACTTACCGGAAAGGTACAGGTCTTGAAAAAATACAGGGTCATATTTATAGGATGCGGTAATATGGGCGAAGCTATCTTGAAGGGTATTATCGCTTCAGGGTATATAGAGGGCAGGGATATAGCTTTTTATGAATTAGATAAAAATAGGGCCAATTATATAGAGAAAACCTATGCTATAAAAAGCGTAAAAAATATACGTGAAGGTGTCCGTTATTCAGAGTATCTTCTTCTTGCTGTAAAACCACAGAATATTAAACAGGTACTGGCGGAGATAAGGAAGTATTTTGATAAGGATATTAATTCCCTGATAAGTATAGCTGCAGGCGTTTCTACTGATTTTATTGAAAAAAACCTTGATTGTGAATGTTCTGTTATAAGGGTGATGCCAAATGCACCTGCACTTTTCAATAGAGGGATGGCTACGATAAGCAGTGGACAGTATTCCAGTGAAAAGGATCAGCAGTTTACAGCCGGTCTTATGGATCAGGTCGGAAAGAGTATTATGGTCGACGAGGAGCTTCAAGATATATCTACAGCAATAAGCGGGAGCGGCCCGGCATATTTTTTCCTGTTCTGTAAATACATGATAGAGGCAGCAGTAAAGAATGGAATGCCGGAAGATGATGCGAGGACACTGGTGGCCGAGACGATGATAGGTTCCGGCATTATGATAAGCAGGTCCAGTCTTGAAATGGATAAACTTATTTCCAGAGTAGCCTCGCCAGGAGGAACTACTGAGAAAGCACTGCAGGTCTTCGCTGATGAATCCCTGGGAAATATAATATCCCGGGCAATTGGCAATGCCGCAAAAAGATCAGCTGAGCTGGAAGGCAAACTCAGGTAAATAATAATGATAATATACACAGCGGGATTATAAATTTTGAAGATTTTTGTAGAAATACTTATAATTATTTTAAGAGTATATACATATATCTTATTTCTAAGGATCATTCTCTCATGGTTCAGAATAATACCCAGAGGAAGAATATTGAGCAGGGTCCATAAGTTTCTGATCGATACAACTGAACCATTTTTACAATTATTCAGGAGATTTATCCCCCTGGTAAGGATAGGGGGTTTACATTTAGATCTTTCTTATATTGCAGCAATTTTAGTGGTACAATTACTTGTAATACTTCTAAGATATGTAGTTTTTTTATACATATAGCAATAATATACAGCGATGAGAGGATTTATGGAGGTAGTGATGAGTATTAATTCCGAAAATATACAGAAAAAAGAATTTCACATAGTCTTCAAGGGATATAAACCTGAAGAAGTAGATAAGTTTCTGGACCTGCTTTCAATTGAGTTTGAAAAGCTTCAAAAAAGGGTGAGAGAGCTTGAAGAAAATATGGACAGCATTAAATATGAGGGCGACAAAGAATCTGTAAAAATGAAGAGAGTGATTCAGGAAGCTCTTGTATCTGCCCATAAAGTCGCTGAAGAAATAAGGCAGAAGGCAAAAACAGAAGCAGAAGAGCTGGTAAGCCAAAAAAAATCGGAAGAAGAGCAGGCCATTAGAAAG
>CAYRTF010000090.1:3595-6579 GCA_964427165.1 uncultured Actinomycetota bacterium
ATTAGAAAGATCAGGGCAGAAAAGGAAATGCTTCAGCAAAATATTGCCAGGCTCAAAGAAGATTACAGCAGCTTCAAGGACCAAATATCAAAGTTTGCTGATGATTTTAAACAAAAGACTTTAAGTATCGGTGATATTCAATTGAATGATACCTTAAAGAAGATAGACATTGCTTCTGAAAGAATAAACATGAACGAGGCAGCTGGTACCGGCGAAAAGAAAGATGGGACCACACAGGATAACTCAGCACATAAAGGTGAGAAGACAATAAGTAGTCTCATGGATGATAAGGAAGAGTACAAGCATGCAAAAAAAGAATTAATTGAAGGACCTGAGACACATAAAGACAGCAGCGGGGAGCTGCCAACTCTGTCGGATGATATTATTGAAAGAATGAACTACCGGGGCATTGGCGATCTGGAAGAGGGCAAAGGGGGTGATCTGGAAGAAAGTGGCAGTCCTGATGTCGAAAGGGAAAATGCTGCCAGCGAGAACAATGATGAAGAAAGTGAAAAAAAGACAAGGAAAAAGATCGATATAGCAAATCCTGATATTATCAATGATTTTTTCAAAACTGATGAAGACTGATGATATTAAATTATATATACGGCCAGGTGCGGCAGAGACAAGAGTTGAAGGGGTATATCAGGATAGAATAAAAATAAGGATAAGTGCACCGCCTGAAAAGGGAAGGGCGAACAAAGAACTTATCAAATTTATTGCAGGGATCCTTTCGATACCAAAAAGCAGGATCTCGATTACTTCAGGGAAAACATCAAATCATAAAGAAATACATATTGACCAAGTCCACAATAAAGATAATTATAATATTATCCTAAAGCACTCAAAAAATAACCTATAATTACTGCAATTGCGGTAATATCTTCTGGTAAACGGTAAGGTCATCCCTTTATTGTAATGAAATCTATAAATTATCGGCACATACACTGTCTTAACCTGATAAAAACCTGAAAAAACTATTGTTTCCCTATTGACAATGCAATATAATAGTTTTATTATACATATATCAGGATTATCTAAAACATGAATAATATTGTCACTTTAATAAAGAATACTATTAAAGTGACTACAATAAGTGTGTATTTACAGAAATATTTTTTAGATGTATGTGATTTACAATAATATATTATAGTAAATGGGAATAATACTTTATATCGGAAAAAATAAAGATAATACTGACAGTATAGATAAGATCACTTTAAAAAATCATGAAATAGCAATATTAAACTGCAATTGCTATTATAAGCACTATATAGAGGAGTATATGCCTGATTACATCATATTATCAGCAGATACAGATAATTATAGTGAGATATCAAGTTATATTGCTGAAAAAAACAGCATAAAGCTAATAGTAACTGAAAGAAATAGACTTGATATCGATCAATCCGGCAATGCCCTGCAAATAAGCGAACCGGTATCATCAGGTCAAATAAAAGAGATCCTCAATATAATCGACAGAATAGGCCAGGTTGAACCTGATAATAACGGAAAATGTAAATATGCAAAGCAAGAAGTACTTTCTTTCTATTCGATCCAGGGCGGGGTTGGGAAAACCTCTATAGCTTTTAATACTGCATGGTACTTAAGTAAAAGAGATATTGGAAGAAGGATCTTGCTGATAGATTTAAATTTTTGTGAGGGACCCTCTGATATTTCAATCCGTCTTAAAGTGGACAGATTGGCCAATATGAGCTCATATATCAAAAATACCCTCAAGGGAGCAGGCAATATCCAGGATTCTATAACCAATCTAAACAATATAGATATCATGATACCGCCTCTATCGCTACACCAGAGTGACGGATTCGATCTTGACATGCTAAACGATCTTATTTATTCGGCAAGAAATGATTACGATGTAATAATCGCTGATATACCATTCAGGTATGATAATGTTTCACTAGAGATGTTGAATCTATCCACCAGCTCAGTAATAGTCTTATCACCCGATATCAGCCTCGCTCCAAGGGTCGTGGATTTTCAGAAGTTTTTACCGGAAAAACAGAAAAAGGCGGCGATCCTGAATAAAGTGGAAGAAGGGGATATACAGGTAAAAAAAGATTATGAAAGCATTATCGGCATACCTGTTTGCGGGCAATTTGATTTTGTTCCAAAAAATAATAGGAGATTATTAAAAGATGGAAAATCGGTGATAGGACTTCCGGATATGCAAGCCGGTATACGGGAACTTGCGGATTACTTGTTTTAATATGGAAGAAGAAAAAGAATTATACACTATAAAAGAAGTCTCGGAGCTGGTAGGTATAAGTGAGTCCGAGATAATCAGGGTAGTAATGCTTAAAAAGTTACCTGCCATAAGAGTTGGCAAAGCTATAAGGATCAAAGAAGAGGACCTTGAGAATTTTTTAAATAGTTTTATAGGGGAGGAGAAATCCCAGCAAGCGGGCAAGGAGCCCGTGCTTTATACAGCAGAGCAGGTGGCAAAGATCTTGAAACTTTCAGTGGACAATATTTGGAATCTATTAAAAACAGGAAAGCTTAAAGGATTCAAGATCAGGGAAGGTAGGAGTTCATGGAGAGTGCCTGCGGATAGTCTGGAAGATTTTATAGAAAGCAGAACCAATAAGTCGATTTAGGCGGGTTCCCGGTATGGCAGATGATAAAAGAAGAAGGTTAACAGCCTGGGAAAAGATAGCGATAGGAATAATAGTTATTTTGATAATTGTAATAATCCTGCTGGTTTTTGTGAACCAGGTGCAGGATTATTTAAATATTTTTTTTAATTGGTACAACAGCGGCAAATAAATCATTAACCTATTTGTTGATCGGGGAGGTGGAAGTAATGAAGAAATTATACAGAGTATTAATGATCCTGGGTTCCCTGGTGGGGATCTGCGCAACAGTAAGATGGTAGTTATTCATTAAGGTTTTTACTAATGATAAAGGAGGTGGAAGTAATGAAGAAATTATACAGAGTATTAATGATCCTGGGTTCCCTG
>CAYRTF010000091.1:0-3090 GCA_964427165.1 uncultured Actinomycetota bacterium
ACGCATAGGTATTTATAAATATGATAGACGGTAAAAAAATTGAGACTAAAAAGATAATCCCTTTAACTAAGAAAACCAGGATCACCATCAAAAAAGATCTTGAGAATTACCGGAAAATGGCCAGGGAATTTGGTGCCGCAGACAGTAAAATAGTACCAGCAGGCTGGGTTCATTTTGATGAAAGGGTAAGAATGAAATGCAGGGTGCCCAGATGCCATCTTTATGGGAGTTCTCCAAACTGTCCCCCTTATACCCCGGATATTGACACGATGAAAAGAACCATGAAAAAATACCGGTGGGCAGTCCTCATAAAATACGATGTCTGTGATATTGATGATTTCGTGGATCAGAAGAAATGGTTAAGGGGCCATGAAAAACACCAGAGAAAAATACATGATATTGTCAGCGCAATTGAATCTGTTGCATTCAATGATGGCTATTATTTTTCAGTCGGGTTTTCTGCAGGGGGCTGTAAGACTGCTTTATGTTCAGGAATGGTATGTCAGTTTCTGGATAGTGGAAGATGCCGGTTTCCCCTCAAAGCCAGGCCTTCCATGGAGGGAGTAGGAATTGACGCATTCGACCTAATAGCGAGAGTGGGCTGGGATGTATATCCTATTGCATCAAAATATGCTGATACTGATTCCATAAAATGTGCAGTATCCGTGGGTATAATATTTATAAATTAGATCACTGGTGAAACACTAAATGAAAGGATGGCAGTAAGATGGCAGATATATTATCTGAGCTTGATAAATATATTCCGGAAGATAATCCAAGAAAATGGGCAAAACTCTCAAGTGAAATTGATTTCAGGAGACTTGAGCTGACACTGCTAAAAGAAATACTGATCGAATTAAGACAGATCAATGCAAAATAAATAATAGTTGATGCTTGATAATAAGATCTTAGAACAATTAACTTCAGGAGGGGGAAACCGCCTTATTATCGGTCCGCCAGGATCCGGCAAGACTTACACGCTAATAAGGATCGTAAAATATCTTCTGGACAAAAAAAATATAGATCCATCCCGGATATTGATATTTACCTTTAACCGCAGGTGGGCAAAGATCATAAGAGAGGAGACTGTAAGGCTTGTAAACCGGAGCATATGGGAACTTCCTATTGGAACTTTTTTTTCATTCTGCAATGACTTTCTTGCATGGAAGGACCTGAGGGAGATAAGATCTGGAATAACTGGAGATACATCAAAAGCACTCGATGGCAGACATCTGGAAAATATAAAAACCGGCTATGATCCGGATGGCGGCAGCATCGTTAATTCTGCAGCTCAATGGAACCTGCTAAAAGAGGTGATCTCCGGGGTTGGACATGATGATTATCCATATTCCTACAGGTACTTTAACTCGACAGGGTATGTTGCCAGCAGCTTTCTCCAGGAAGTCTTTGATTTCATTCTAAGAGCACAGGAAAATCTTTTTGAACCGGAAGAACTGCTCCAGAGGTTTACTCCACATAATAATCCTATTCTATCAGAACTTTCAGGCATCTATTCCCGTTATATTGATGTATTACGGGAGCAGGGCAAGAGAAATTATGGGATACTCTTACAGGAGACTGAGGCAGCACTTAGAGAGGATGTTCAGGTAAGGAATGAATGGAAAGAGAAGTATGAATATATTTTGGTGGACGAACTCCAGGAGACCAATAAGGCTCAGATAGAGATCATAAAAAATATCTCCAGGAATAATTGTATTTTTTTTGGAAATGATGATCAGGCGATCTATAATTTCAGGGGTGGTGTATCCGACAATTTTCTACAGGTCTACAGGAATCTCAGAATCAGCGGAAGAGTTTATTTTTTAGAAAAAAATTATAGAAGTGCTAAAAATATTGTTAAGTTATCCAATAATTTTATAGAATCCGGTATTGAGAGAATATCCAAAAATAATATAGGGATATCTTCCGGAGGTGAGGTGCAGGTAAAAGATTTTAATTCGATCCTTGAGGAGACTGAATATATTGCCGATATGATAAGAACGCTTGAAGAAGATGAAAAAATAAAACCTGAAAATATTGCTATCATAATAAAGGGATTAGGCTACGAGACCCATCTTATCGAAGATGCACTCAGGCAAAAGGGCATTGCATTTATGAGGAGGGGCTCCAGGAGCATGCTGGATAATCACTATATCTTATATATTGTCAATTATCTAAGACTTATCATCTCCATTGATGATCTTAGCGGGGAACATAAAGGTGAAAGCGGCGAGTCTTCACATAATGAAAAGGGAAGCGGGATCTCCAGCCGCCAATACAATACAGACAGCCTTCTGGAAAATCATCTTCTTTCTGAGATCACCGGCCTGGATCCTTTGTTTTACATAAAGCTAAGATCGTATTATCTTAAATATTACAATCATAAAAAACCGGGTATATCCCAAAATAATAAATTATTTTGGGATCATATTTGTGAAGATCCAGGCAAAGATCAACCGGGTGTTCAAAATGACGACCGCATTGCCCGGGAGAGATTAAGACTTGCGATTTCTTTAGTCAATAGATCCCTAAATAAAATTGATAATAATATATATGAATTTTTAATGGATTTTATAGAAGATCCGGCATCAGGGCTTTTCCAACTTCTTGAAGGTAAAGGCGGAGCCTCCTTTCGGGATCATTATTATTCTGCATGGGCCGGTATAGGTGATTTTCTTGAAAGTGCAAAAGAATACAGCAGGGCCTGCCCTGATGGCGGTATCAGGGCATATATGGATTATCTGGAAAACCTTATTGATAATAGTTTTCTGGAAGAAATAGAAGAAAGTACCAGGGAGCATTCTTTAAAAGGGACAGTAAATATTTTGAGTTTTCACCAGTGCAAAGGCATGGAGTATGAGGC
Source organism: uncultured Actinomycetota bacterium (assembly GCA_964427165.1). Classification (GTDB taxonomy): domain Bacteria; phylum Actinomycetota; class Humimicrobiia; order Humimicrobiales; family Humimicrobiaceae; genus M55B120. The sequence continues at coordinate 2,864 of CAYRTF010000091.1, forward strand.
AGTTTTTATTCCATTTATTAATAATAATTACCTCCCATCAAAATTCAGACAGCCGCAAATATTCGATCTTCAGATCTTTAAAAGCATAAATGAAGGAGTGGAGTGCTCATCACGGCAGTTACAGAAAGAGCATATGGAAGGTGAGATGAGGCTGGTTTTTAACGGGATTACAAGAGCAAAGGAAAAACTCTTTATAACGTCGAGCAGGTCCAGGGGTGTTTCTATAT
>CAYRTF010000091.1:3100-3482 GCA_964427165.1 uncultured Actinomycetota bacterium
AATAAAAGATAGTGCAGCAGGGAGAGGAACCGTAAAAAGCTATCCTGGGGAAAAGAGAGCCTCCCATAAAACAGTTAAGAGGTGGCTGCTGAAGAAAAAGATGATGGTGATGGCAGCCAGGGCAGCCGGGGGTCTTAAAGTTGATTACGGGCACTTTATACGCGGGGCCGTGGAATTAAAATATTTTTATCCTGAGGCTAAATGGTGGAATCTGGTAAAACCAACGGTCAATATTAATGATCCTTATGCTAAATATCCTCCCATTTTTAATTATAGCAGCCTTAACACATACAAAGACTGCCCTTTTAAATATAAGGTAAAGTACTTCTATAAAGTCCGGGAAGAAGATAATCTCAGCCTGAAAACCGGGAAGATATATCAC
>CAYRTF010000091.1:3492-6576 GCA_964427165.1 uncultured Actinomycetota bacterium
ATATATCACAATGCCATAAAAGAGTTTTTTGATAAGCGGCAAGAAAATAGAACCTGGAAGGAATTTGTAAAAATAATTGAGAAGAATTTTGAGGAAGAAAAATTCGATTTCTTATTTATAGAAAAAGAACTTTTAGCTGCAGCGCTGAAAGATCTTAAAAGATATTATGAAAATTTCATGCCTCCCGCAGGGTCAAAGGTCATAATGGAGGAAGGATTTAAGTTTACCTTTGCAGATAATGCAGCAAAGGGAAGAATAGACCAGATAAACCAGCTCCCTGATGGCAATACCGAACTAATCGATTTCAAATCCAGCTCAACCAGGTATAGCAAAAAGGACCTTGAAGAGGAAATACAGTTGAGGTTCTACAGATTGGCATTCGATAGTGATAAAGATCTAAAGAATTTGAAACAGGGAAGAGTCATTATGAAATATCTGATCCTTGGTGATGATAAAAAAACGGAGTATATTTTGCCTGAGGATCATTATGATAAGGAGGAAATTGAATCTATTTTAAATAAATTGACCGGAAAGATAAAAAAAGAAATGTTTGATCCTTCACCAGGCAATTATATGTTATGCAGATATTGTGATTACAAGCTCTTGTGTCCGAGGTTCTATGGCTATAAATAATGGGACAAAACAGCAGACTGATATAATCAAGAGTGAAGCTCCTGTAAAAAGGGTGATAGCCTGTGCGGGATCAGGCAAGACCTGGGTTCTCACAAACAGTATCGCATCCATACTGGAAGAAAAGAAGTGCGGTCCGGACGAAATACTTGCAGTGACCTTTACAAAGAATGCTGCTGAGAATATGAGGACAAGAATAGGCGAGAGATTAAAGGGCCCTGAAGATATCAGCAGCATGGACATACATACCTTCAATTCTTTCGGGAATAATATCATATATGACAATAGTTTTGAGCTTGGGCTGGGAAAGGATTTCAGGCTTATATCGGGCAGTCAGTCCTGGCAGATCCTTTATGAAATATTAAAGGATTTCTCTTTTTCACATATAAGGATCGGGAAGACTCCTGCCATATTTCTCCAGAACATACTTGGCTTTATTCAAAATCTTAAAAATAATCTCATCGCAACAGGGGATTTTTACAAATATATCTCTGAGCACGAAAAAATACTTGCTTCCTATAAAAGCAGGGCATTGTCTTCTGAGGAAAAGGGCCTGATCGGTATGTCCGGTGAATTGTTTGAGATCTATCTTAATTATGAAAAGGTCAAGTCGGACCGCAATACCATAGACTATCAGGACCAGGTTTTTATGCCATATTTCTTACTATCAAGAAAAAAAGCACTTCAGGAAAGATATAGATCAAAATATAAGTATATTTTTATTGACGAGTTCCAGGATACAAATATTGCACAGGCACAGCTGATGACGCTCCTGTATAAAAAGGGGTACAATAATATCATGATAGTCGGTGATGATGACCAGGGCATATATTCTTTCAGGGGTGCCTGCATCGATAATATTTTAGATTTTGACAAGTGGGATTGTTTTAACCAGGATAAGACAAAAAACTTTTTCCTCTCCACAAACTTCCGGTCGGGACCGGAAATAATCGAATCAGTCCACAGTGTAATATCCCGGAACGAGAACAGGTTTGAGAAGAAGTTTAATGCATTTGACAAAAACAAAGAATCACTGGTCCTTTTTGATATTAATAGAACGATCAGGGAAGAAGCGCAGTCGCTTGCTGACCATATAAAAAAAATAATTTCATATGGTGGAATAAAACTGAAGGATATGGCTATCATATCCCGCCGGAAAAAGTTTGATGCGATCATAGGGGCCCTTAAGAGAAATAATATAAAGTATGAGCTCGTCGGTGGAAGAAATTTTTACTTTGAGCCGGAGATATTGTTTATTATTTCATGGTTAAAGGTTATAAATAATATTTTTGATGAGGCTTCTATTATCCATATTCTAAAATCTGCGAAATACCGGATAAGCGACAGGGATATTTTTTTCTTGAAAAGAGGAACCGGGAACGTAAACGATGCTGATTTTATTAATATGATCGAGCATAGCGATACCAATAAATCAATAAGTGTTGAAGCAAGAAAGAGACTTAAAAGTTTTCTGGAGCGGCTTCTTTATTATATTGGAAGATCAAGGATGCTTGATCTTAAAGAACTTATAAGCCTCGTCTTTGAGGATACGGGACTGTCAGATGAGCTAAAGTCAGACTTTGAGGCTTCTGCAAAGGTCAAACTAGGTAATATCGAAAACCTCATAAGAGTAGCTTCTGATTTTCAAAAGTCTTACCTGGACACGGGCCTTGAAAGTTTTATGGCCTATTTAAAAGACATTGCAAAAACGGATTATGAGAATCCGGATAAAATAGAGATCTCTGTAGAGAATTCAATAAAACTGATGAGCGTCCATGCCGCTAAAGGTCTTGAATTTGAGGCAGTATTTTTGCCTATGCTCTGGAAAAATGATTATCTGGGACGCGGAAGCAGCGGTAAAAATGGATTTGTGGTCCCGGCAGAGTTAAGAAATGATGGCAGCATCTGGAAGGAAAAGAAAAACTACAGGAGTGCAGCTTCTTTTAGGGACGACTTAAAGAAGTTAAAGATGGAGGAAGAAAGAAGGATATTCTATGTTGCGTGCTCCAGGGCAAAGAAGATACTGTTTCTTTCATATAGTCAATTTGATGAGATAGATCACGAAGAAGATCTGGCCGGTGATAATAAAAAAGTAAAGGAGATAGTCCCTTTCTTTATGGATTTTTTGAAAAAGGGGGGTCATTTGATGCCGGTTCGTGATTCCGGGAAAGAATTTCTGCAGGAACTTTGTCCGGAAAAGAATGCTTATAGATGTTTTGACATGAGAGAAATGAAGAAGATGTTCGGCGAAAGGAGAGAAAACAGGATCGTAAATTGTAGAAGTACCTGCAAGCCTGGATGGAAAGAAATAGAGAAAAATCTGGGCAAGATGACAAATAATATTGGAAGGGGACTAAAAAGCAAAAAAGATACTTTGAGGGTTTTAAGAGCTGTATCGGGGAGTAAAGACAAGATCTCAATATCAACTTCTGTAATAAATGATTCAAGAAAGTA